>WGMD01000038.1 GCA_016125255.1 Planctomycetota bacterium
CTGGGGGTCAAAAGGTCGTGGGTTCAAATCCCGCCGCCCCGATATTTTCCCAATTGAAGCCCTTCGACGAGTACGTCGAAGGGCTTTTTTTGCGGCGAGAGTTTGATGCATTCGAGCCGAATCGTGCGGCGGAAAAATCCGCCCGGGACGTCCAATCCGGGGCGGGTCGTTCGTTATGAAGATGGAGAGCAACAGAAGGCGCCGACAGCCATGGACCACAAGCTCATTGTTCACACGCTCTTACGCGAGCGTGGCCGAATCACTTCGCTGATCTGGTCCATCCTGCGCGATGGGCACGAGTCGGATGATCTTTTTCAGGAGGTTTGTTTGCGGGCTTTGGATCGCGAGAACTCGTTTTCGGATGAGGCGCATCTCCTGCGATGGGCGCTGAAGATTTCGCGGCACAAGGCGATCGACCTGCTGCGGGCTTCTAATCGAAAAGTCTTGTTGATGGATGACGCGACGATGTCGCTGCTGGAGGATCGGTGGTGCGATAGGGACCTGCCGGCCTGGGAACTGGGCGAGGCGCTGGAGCACTGCATTGGATTGCTGCCCGCACCGAGTCGGCATCTGCTGGACCTGCGTTATCGCGAAGCGATGAATGGGAAGACCATCGCTAAGGCGCGGGGACAGAAACGCGACGCGGTCTACAAGGCCCTGCAGCGCATCCACTCAATTCTTCACGACTGTATCCGAAACCGCATCGGCAGCGCCGCTGCGGAGGCAGGCGATGTCTGACATGCACTGCCCTATTGATGAACGTATCGCCGAACTGATCGTTCGTTATCTGGATCATTCCATCAACGAACAGGAACTGGCGGACCTGCAGCAGGCGCTGGCTGACGACCCGCAGGCCATGCTCTACTTCCGCATCGCTACGATGGCGGCCAGCAACATCGCCGCAAGGCCCATCGCAGGCAAGCGCACCATCCTGGAAACGCACGCGATTCGGTCAAGCCGCCGCGCGACGCTTGTGCGTACCGGCATGGCGATCGCGGCGATGATCGCCCTGATGCTCTTGGGTTGGTTCGCGATGTTGCCGAAATCGCAGAAGGCCAACAAGCCCGACCCGACTCGCGGTTTGACCGTCTCGGGCGTCGCTCTGCTGTCGGACTTCTCGAAAGACGCCGTCTTCGCCGATGCGAATCAGCCGAGGAGTCTGGGCGCATCCCTGCCGGTCGGGCGGCTGAGTCTGACGGCCGGGACTGCGCAGGTCATGTTCAACTCGACGGCCGTCGTCGATCTGACCGGCCCATGCGACTTCCAAATGACGGAGCCCAATCGGGGGCGTCTCATGTCCGGCGCACTCGCCGCCTTTGTCCCCCAAGGCGCTCACGGCTTTACCGTCGACCTGCCGGACGGCCTGCGCGTCATCGATCTGGGCACGCGCTTCGCGGTCAACCTGCATGATTCAACCGTGCGGGTCGACGAGGGCCAGATTCGTGTCATCTGGGAAAAGCGCGGAGTCGACACACGTTTGAGCGCCGGCACCGAATTTCGCTTCGCCGACGACAAGGCGGACGTTCTGACGCCAATGCCGCTGGCGGACGGCGGTTTTGAACTGGGCGGGAAAATGACCGGCGACACGGCCGTAGTGTCGGATCTGCCCGCCGGGAAGTGGTTGCCGGTGCAGCCGGACTCCACGGTGTCGATTACCGGCGGCGATCGCGGTTTGCGAGCCCGATCGGGCAAGACGATGCTGGGCTTTTACGGCAGCGGCCGCGTTCGAGAGCCGCGTGGTGTTCAGCGTGTCGTGTCCACCGAACGCGGCCGCAGCTACGAGCTTCGCTTTTACCTGGCCCGGCAGACCAATCGCAACGTGCCGTCGATCGACGTCGACGTGTTCGACGGTCTTCCTTCGGCGTCGACCGAGCAGTTGTCGGTCCTCGCTCATCAGACTTTCCAAGCGGACGGGCCGGCCGAAACATGGACCGATGCGCAGACCATCCGCTTCACCGCGCGTTCGCAAACGACAACGCTCCGATTCACCGAATCCCCCAAGTCAGACACCGCCGGCGTGGACCCGTTCCTCGACGACGTGTCGTTTTACCTCGTCAATGAACCCGCACGGACAGATTCATCCAACGGGGCCGACACCCCAGATTCAAAAAGGGAGCAATCAAAATGAGAACTGGAATGTTTCGTATCGGACTGGCGCTCGCCATGGTCATCGCGCTGGGAGTCTCCGCTGAGGCGGCGCCTGTCAATCTGATCGTCAATGGATCATTTGAGGATTTCACCGGCGGCGGCTCCGGTTCCGGCGGCGCGCCTGCAAACGGCGACTTGCTCAGTGCCCTGACACCGACATCGTGGACGATTGACGACAACGGCGGTGGGAGTAATGGCGCTTTCTATCAGACCATCAGCTTCGGGCTGACTGCGCAATCGGGTTCCGCATTCGCCAGATTCAACGGCTCCAACGTCTCCATTTCCCAGACCTTCGCCACCGTCGTGGGCAAGGTTTACGATGTGACTTTCTATCTGGGGACGAACTTCGCCAACAATACGAACGCCGACATCGTTTTCAGCGTGACCAGCGGTGCCGGTCCATCAGCGAAATCATCGCCAACGGCGGCGTGGACGACGAATGGATCAAGGTGACGAGGTCGTTCACCGCCGGCACCACCTCCTCCACATTGAAACTGAAGGAAAACGGAAGTTCCAGTCAAAACGACCCCAATTTTGACAACATCTCCGTGACAATCGTGCCCACGCCCGCGGCGCTGCCGGCCGGGCTGGCACTGATGGGTCTGACGGTCATGCGCCGTCGACACATCGCGTAAGCACTGAATCGCACGCATGCGATCGTGCGGTGAAAATCGCACAATCGCTTTCCCAGGCCGGGACCGCCCGGCGATATCGTCGATCCCTCCGAGTCGGATGGAAAATGGTCATGCGCCGACATGGCTTTACATTGATGGAATTACTCGTCGTCATCAGCATTATCGCGCTGCTGATCGCGATACTGTTGCCGTCGCTGACCAAGGCGCGGGACTTGGCCAAGTCCGTTGCCTGCCGATCGAATCTGCATCAGATGCACATCACCCAGATCGGTTTCGCCGTCGAAAATGCCGACAGCGCGTTCAAACACGTGGGCCGAAACACGACGACCGGAAACGACCCGGAGCATTTCTGGTTCGGACAGCTCGCCAAGCAGATGGGCACATTTCAGGAGCAGACCACCATGTTCTGCCCGTCCGCTCACGAACTGAATCTCCATTCGCCGCGCGGCTACACCGGGTTCGGCGATTTTCAGCACGTATGGGGCAGCGGCGACCCGACGAATACTTCATGGGTCAGCGGGTTCACCGGGTCGTATATGTACAACGCCTGGATGTATAACATCGAAAAAAGCCCAAAACTGCCCACCGGAACGTACAGCCCGGCCAGCCGATACTGGCAAAAACTCAGCAGCGTCAAGTACGCGAGCAACACACCCGTCTTCATCGACGGCGCCTGGTGCGAGGGCTGGCCGAAGTCCACGGACACGACCAACGGCAACCTCTATGACCCCTATGACCCGTGGCTGAGCATCGAAATGAGCCGGGTCACGATGAAGCGCCATGAGGAAGGCACCAACATCGTGAGCGTCGACGGATCGGCCCGCAACATCCGCCTGCGCGAGTTATGGACGCTCCAGTGGCACAGGTCGTTCGACACGACGACCGGCTTCGATCCCGAACAATGAGTTGGGCTTCAAAGGTTCCGTCGCCGTGCACTTGGGTCACGGACAATCTGAGCCACGAAGTTCAACACTACGACGCGGCACACGAGGATGCTGCAGGAAAAGGCCAGATCATGACACGACATACGCTGACACTGCTGTTCGTTTTGTTGACGATGATCGGTACAGTTCAAGCAGACGATCGCCCCAATGTCGTCATCATTCTGGCTGACGATCTTGGTTGGGCGGATATCGGTGTTCAACATGAACCAGCGACCGTAGATGTTGCCACACCCAATATCGACAAGCTCTTTGAGTCGGGACTTCGCTTCACAAACGGCTACGTGGCCAGTGCGACTTGCGGGCCATCGCGTGCGTCTCTGTTGACCGGGCGCACGTCCAGCCGCTTCGGGATTGAAGGCAACGAGGAAGTCGGCGTACCGACGACCGAGATTTTCATTCCGCAGATCATCAAGCAAGCGGGCTACACGAGCGGGATCATCGGGAAATGGCACTTGGGGGAACATCCAGGCCAGTTGCCTCTGGATAAAGGATTCGATGAGTTCTACGGATTCCTCGGCGGAAATCACAACTATTACTCCAAACCACTTTTGTCCGGCACAAAAGAGGTGGACTTCAAGGGCTACCTGACGGACGCATTGGCGGACAAAGCGGTCGATTTCATCGAACGAAATAGGAAAGGTCCCTTCTTTCTCTATGCGGCGTTCAACGCCCCTCATTCTCCGATGATGGCAACGCAGCATTACATCGAACGCGTTGTTGAGCACCAGCCGCGCTTCAAGCCGGTTTACGAACGCATGAAACTGATCAAGGGTCGCGATGCATTGCCTGATTTCAGCTTTTCGGAATTTCGGTCACCAGATGCGGATCCGCAAATCATGAGACTTGTCTATTGCGCCATGGTCGCGGGGTTGGATGATGGGGTCGGCAAGATCATGGAAGCCATCGACAAAGCGGGGATTCGCAAGAACACGCTGGTTGTATTTCTCAGTGACAACGGAGCCGCTCTGGCGCGTCCGACCGATTTCGG
Organism: Planctomycetota bacterium; assembly: GCA_016125255.1. NCBI lineage: Bacteria > Pseudomonadati > Planctomycetota > Planctomycetota bacterium. The sequence continues at coordinate 4,716 of WGMD01000038.1, forward strand.
CGGCGTGAATCTGCCGCTGCGCAGCGGGAAAGGAACGGTTTTTGACGGGGGTGTGCGCGTGGTGTTCGGCGCCTCCTGGCCAGGGACTATTCCAGCCGGCAAAGACTATGACGGGATCGTCAACGCCACCGATCTGTTCACCACCACCGTCGAACTTGCCGGCGCGAAGGTGCCTCAAGACCGAAAGATCGACGGCGTCAATCTCATACCCTATCTCACGGGCAAAATGCCGGGCAACCCGCATGACACGTTTTTCTTCCGCCGCAAGGATCAAGATAGTTGGTCATTGCGTTCGGGCGACTTCAAATGGGTCAAGGATCGAAAATCCAAAATGACGGCCGAGGGAGAACTCTACAAAATCTCCGAGGATGTTTCCGAATCGAAGGATATCAGCTCGCAATACCCCGATGAAAAGAAGCAACTGATTCACCTATATGAAACCTTGACAAGAGACCTGCCCGATCCTGAACGATAGAACGCCCGCGAAACATCCTCAGATGGCTTCGACATCACCGCAGTCTGTCCACCGCACACGTCGCTCCACCTACAACACGCCGAGCGTATACAGCTTCCGCGTTACCCCTCGCAATCCGAGTGCACTCAAACATTCGCTTTCCGAATTGACATGACGTACGCAATATTGACATCACTACACCGTTGTCCAATCACTCTTGCTCTCACGGCGACCATCACCGCCAACCACGCTCATCAGAATGGCGATGCATACGGCCCAAGTAAACCCGACGATAATCATCCGATGATGAAGAGATTGATTCCACTTTGCCTGCTTTGTCTCGTGATGTGTGGATCGGCGTGCGCCCAGTCGAGACTCGACCGTCTGACCGTGCTCGGCGACGAGTGGCCGCGCGTGTTCTTCTTCCGCATGGCCGAGGGCCGCGCGATTCAGTTGCGGGATCAATACGGCAAATGGAACGCCGAATTCGATCGGCTGATGGGCATTGAGGGCAAGTCGCTCAATGAGGAGGTGCCGGGCCGGGCGGGCACGCGCGCGTTTTTCACGCGGTTCAAACAGGATCATCCCGACCAGCTTGTCATGCTTCACTTCAACGGTAACGCGCGCGATCCGCGCGACGCGCCGGGCTATTTCGCCGGTCACTGGCTCTATTGCAACGGCGCGACGATCGGCGCCGATGTGCCGGCGGAATCCGGCCAGACCGCGATCAAGGTCGATGACACGCGTCTGTTCGTCGTCAACGGGGGGCGCTACAAGCGTTCCAACGACGACATCGGCCTGTGTGAACTCGATGCGGCGGGTCGACTCGACTGGTCGCGCAGCGAGCAGGTGCAGTTGGTGTCCGTCGACCATCAGCGAAAGGTCATCGTCGTGAATCGCGGCTGCTATGGCACGACGCCGCGATCCTTCAAGGCCGACCGCGCCTATGCCGCCGCGCATGTCGGTGAGGGTCCCTGGGGCAAGGACTCGAATCTGTTGTGGCAATACAACCATTCGCTGCGCTGTCCGCGCGACGCCGATGGCCGCGTTTGTGACGATCTGCTTGTGTCCGAACTTGCCGCGCACCTGAACAGCGGCGGCGACCTGGCGACGTATGACGGGCTCGAATTCGATGTGCTGCGACATACGATCCCGCCTCATGCCTCCGACCGACGCAGCATCGATACCGACGCCGACGGCCAAATCGACGATGGATACATCGACGGCGTCAACGAATACGGGCGCGGCGTGGTTGAGTTTCTATCCGCTCTGCGCCGCAAGCTTGGCGATGAGCGCCTGATTCTGGCGGACGGACAGGAGGCCGGCAATCAACGGGGATTTGGAATTCTCAACGGCATCGAGTCCGAAGGTTGGCCCGACCTCCGCGATCACGACATTGATGACTGGTCCGGCGGACTGAATCGTCATTTCTACTGGGCGGCTCATGCCCGCGCTCCGGCGTTCAGCTACTTCAATCACAAATTCACCGAACGCGGCGATCAACCGGGAGACACGAAGGAGCCGGATACTCCCTGGCGCATTCATCGTCTTGTCTTCGCTGCGGCCATGTTCACCGATTCAGCGATCTGCGCTTCGTTCACACCGCCCCCTGAACGCGGCGAAATCTACGGCATATGGGACGAGTTCCGCAAAGGTACGGAGCATCAACTTGGCTGGCTCGGCAAGCCGCTCGGTCCGCCGATGCGCCTGGCGACGACGCAAGCCGATGCACTTGCGGGCGTCGATCTGACAAATCGATTGACCGCAGAGGGCGCGACGATTCGTGTCGAGCGCGATGGCGTGACGCTGACGCCGATTGCTTCCGACAAAGGCGACGCAGCGATCACTTTGATCGTGCACGATGTGCCGTGTGACGGGCCGGATCTGTTTATCACGATGACCGCCGCCGGCGCGTCATTGCCCGGCGATCCGCCGACGGTCGCTCGCCTGATGTTTGCCACTGCGGAACAACAGAAGTATCAGAGCTGGTTGGGAAGCGAGCCGTTTGAATCCACGTTCTATTTCAAGCAATTGCCCGGCAAGACAGTTGACATTGTGTTCAGCTTCGAAGGTCGTGCGGCAGTGACGATCACCCGACTTTCGGCCTATGCGGCGCCGGATACGATAGCCCGCGCTTACGAGCACGGACTCGTCATCGCCAATCCCGCGCCGCATCCGGTGACGATCGATCTTGCGAAGCTGCGCCCGGACGAACACTACCGCCGCCTGCGCGGCTCGCCGATGCAAGACACACAGACCAATGACGGCTCAGCGGTCACCGGGCCGCTGGTGCTTCAAGGCAAGGACGCCTTGTTCCTTGTTCGAGACGAATAGAGCAAACCACTCGCATCACATAATGCGAAACTTCGAAAGGCCCCGCTCATGACATCTCCCTCCATCTCGCGTCGCAACTTCAATCTGGCCGCGGCGGCGATGACCAGCGCCGCAGTGATTGGTTCGCGCGCTTACGCGGCCGGCAGCGACAAGATTCGCGTCGGCATCATCGGCGCCGGCAATCGCTGCTCGATCGACGCCCGCGATCTTCTGATCGCCGGCGGGGACGTCGAGATTGTCGCCATCGCCGACATGTTTCAGGACAAAGTCGACACATTCATTGCGACCCTCAGCGATCCCAAAAAGTACTGGGGCGAATACGACAAGGCCCAAGGCAAGTTCAAGGTCACGCCGGACGACATTTATCTTGGCTTTGATGCGGTGGACAAGGTTCTCTGCCGCAGTGATGTGGACATGGTGCTGCTCACCACGCCGCCGGCGTTCCGCGCCGATTACATCGTGAAGGCCGTCGCCGCCGGCAAGCACATCTTCGCCGAAAAGCCCGGCGCGGTCGACGCGGTCGGGCTTCGCAAGCTCTACGCGGCGCATGAAGAAGCCGGGAAAAAGGGCCTGTCGATCGTCGTCGGGGCGCAGGCCCGCCGCATGCCGCACTACATCGAGACGATCAAGCGCATCAAGGACGGCGCGCTGGGGCCCGTCACGACCGGCTATCCGTACTGGCACTGCGACATGGTCGACTGGCACTGGATCGCCAAGGCGCCGGGTATGAGCGACATGGAGCATCAGCTTCGCGCCTGGCCGCATTTCGTCTGGACCGGCGGCGATCACTATGTCGAACAGCACCTGCACAATCTCGACGTGATGAACTGGGTGCTCGGCACGCCGGTGCGTTGTCTGGGGCACGGCGGACAGGCGCAGCGTCACGACAAGGGCCCGATCTTCGATCACTTCAATGTCGAGTTCGAATACGACAATAACATCCGCGCCAACAGCGGCGCGAGCCAGCTCGCCCGCTGCATGAACGTCATCGGCGAGCGCTTCGCCGGCCCGCTCGGTGAAGCGTGGCTCAGTCGCGCCGGCTGCTACATCACCGGTAAGAACGCATGGAAGTGGACCGGCCCGCTCTCCAGCGGCGGGCACGAACAGTTCGCCGACCTCACCGGCGCGATCCGCTCCAACACGCCGATCAACGAGATCAAACGCCTCGCCGATGCGACGACCATGGCCATCATGGGCCGCATGTCCGCATACACCGGGCGGGCCACATCATGGGACTGGCTGCTTAATGCCTCGCAACTGGACCTGATGCCGCCCGCGGAATTGATGCGCCTGGACGCTTCGCTGCCTGAATGCCCGCTGCCCGTCCCCGGCGTGACGAAGCTCGTTTGAACGAAAACAGACACCGACCCGGCGGCGGTTTTTTCATGGGGTTCGAGCGCACCAATCATTCATGTCCCGCTTGACGCACGGGGGCGCCGTGTTTCGGGGCGTCGCACGGGAATGCAGTGGATCAATCCGAGAAGCATCAACCCCGATGATGGCTCGGGGATGGTGAAACCCACGCGGTTGTAGCCGATCACATCAAAGGCGCGAAAGTCGTTGCTCGTAAAAGCCAGAAGTTCTCCCGAAACGGCGGTGGGGTCCATCAGGCCCAATCCCAATCCGTCCTGCCAGTGAGACTCTTCGTATATCGCGCCGTGGGAAAAGAGCGCCAGCGGCGTAGCTCCGCCGTCGACGGAGAAGTATTTGTCAGTATCGTCCGCGGTCCAGTCGATGACGCCCGGCCCGCCGCCGGGACCGATGCTGCGGGTCGAGAACTTGAACAGGTCCAACGTGGTGACGTATTTGAGCTGATTGTCGTTGAGACCCGGCGCGGTCGCGTTGCCGGCCAGCAGGTCCACACCGCTGTCAAAACCCAGCACGTGGCCGATCTCGTGCGCGGCGATGCCCACGAAATCGAGCTTGTTGGCGGCGATGCCGTCGCTTCGGTCAAAGTCATAAATGTTCTGCGTGGTGAAGGTGATGATGCCGTCGGTGTTGCCTGATCCGCCGGGGTAAATCGCCAGCGCTTTGGCATTGGCGGAGGTGATACGGATGAAGGCGTTGTTCTCCGGGCCGGCCTGCCCGGGGCCGCCCAGGCCCGTGTCGAAATAGGGCGTGATGCTCACGACGCCGTCGGGATCGTTGGCGGTGCGATTGATCAGCATCGAAATGGCCGAACCCATCTGCAGCGCATTCGTACTCGTCAGATCATCGGCGCTTTGCCGATCAGCCACCAGGGCCGACCGCACATCGGCGTAAGGGTAGAGATCATAGAAGCTGTCTGTGTGTCCGAGCACGCCGGTGGGCAGCGTCGCGCCCTTGACGCGAATGTTGACGGTGATCGAGTCATCGAAAGCGTCGGCCCACATCGCCGCGGCGGCCGCCACGCCCGCCAACATCTGCGACGTCGCACCGCCGCCGTTGGTGATATTGAATGTCATCGCCGCTCGAGCGACGGTGGGCATGATCGTGGACAAAGCGATAGCGCTGGCGAGTCGGATGACGCGTTTCATGGTGAGTTCCTTCCTGGAATTGAAATGGGATGTCGTTACGTCATGGTGATTTGGGCGCGACTCCGGAGGATTGATTTCCGAGGGTTCGACTTCCGGGGGTGTAGGCGAGGATTTTCAGGGCAGGTTGTCCATCCGCCTTGTAGACCGCTGCGTCCAGACCCGCTTGCAGATCCGCGACGGTGCAGACTTTGTCATTGAGCATCATCTGAGTGGTCGAGTCGAATTCAATTTCGACCGGCGATCCGGTGCTACGCTGAATGAAGAGCGACTGACGACTGATCCGCGCGACTTGGCCGGTGATGATGACGGACTTGGGCGGCGCGCCGGACGGCGGCGGTACGGTCGGCGGCACGAACGCCAACCGCACCGCCGTTCCGATCAGCAGCACCGCTCCGACGTAGATCAGCCACTTGACCTTGGTCCATAGAAGGCGGCGCATGGCCGATTCCGAGAGCATGCGGACCGAATCGGACGCCGCCACATGAGCGACGTTGCCCGCAGCAGCGGACGAAGCCAGTTTGGCGGAGGCGGCGATGAACGACGGCGACGCTTGCGATGCGGAAGGGAGGATCCATGGCCCCACGAGCGCGGCCTGCCCCATCGCGGCGCCCCGACGCTCCATCAATTTACGAAGCATGGTCCGTCCGCGATGCAGCCGCACCGCCAGCGCGTTGACGCTGCAACCGATTATCGAAGCCGTTTGCGCCTGCGAATGGCCCTCCAGGTGATGCAGGATGAGCGGCACGCGGTATTTCTCGGGCAACCGGTCCAGGCCGGCGTGAAGCGCTTCGAATTCGATCGGGTCGCGCTCTTGCTCCTGAGTCTCGTGCCTCATGCGAGCGGCCTCCATCTCATGACGGCGTCGGGTCGCACGTGCCCGCGCAGCGCGCACCGCCACATGCCACGCCACGCGATGCAGCCATCCCGCTGTGCTGGCACGGGCCTTCCTGTCGTGTGCCTTGCGAGCGAGCGTCAGGAACACCGCCTGCGCCGCGTCCTGCGCTTCCGCAGCGTCGCTTAGCGTCGAACGGCAGACGGCAAGAACCATCCCCCCGTGCCGGCGATCCAATTCGGCGAAGGCCCCCTCGTTGTGCGTGCTCGAAAACTCCGCGAGCAATTGCGCGTCGGTGGCGTCCGCCGTCTGTCTCGGGTGCGGGGTGTCCATCTATCTGAATATCCCCTGTGACCGGGCCCACATTACAACTTTTTGAGAAGGAATTCGACGATCCCGTTTTAGCGATAGGTGCCTGTCTGCTGTGACCTGCCGCTGTCGCTCCTGCAATACGCACCGTGCATCAGACGATGGATATAGTGTATCGTCGGGTTAAGCGTTGATCGGGCTGAGACTTCACGCGAGCCAACATCCATGAAAGTCACGCGAGTCTGGTTTTACGCTGTTGTGGTCATCGGGCTCTGCGCGGTGCCCGCCGTCCGGGCCGCCAAGAAGCATCCTCATCACAAGTCCGGCGGCTCAGCGAAGCCCGCGACCCCATCCCCGACCGAGCCGGCCGATGCCGACGCCGTCGACGCAATCGCCCACCGCAAGCACCCCTTCGTCGTCTACGAACATATCCACACCCGCGGGCGGCCCGATGATCTGACCGGCTACGGACTCGTCCCGATCGAGCTTTGCTACAACACCAAGACCAAACAGGCCGTCGAAGCCAGCGTCAAGGCCAAGGCCGAAAACTCCAACGGCGCCCCGATCGTCTTCGACATCGAGAAGACCAACCGCAATGACCATGATGTGAGCAGCGGGCATCTGAAGGATGTGGCCAAGTGGGCTCACGAAGCCGTGCCCGGCGTCAAAGTCGGACACTACGCGGTCGGGCCGTCGCACCTGACCCCGCTCGGTCGCCCGATCGAGAAAAGCGTCGATGCATTCTTCCCATCGATGTACGTGCACAACACCAACCGCCGCGCCTGGCAGCACACCGCCGACAAACTCGTCGAGCAGGGCCACCGCGCCCACAAGCCCGTGTATCTGTTTTTGATGCCCAAGTTCCACGGCCGCAAAGGCGGCGACATCCCGCAGGCCTTCTGGGCCTTCCAGCTTCAAGCCGCCTACCGCAGCGGCGCCGACGGCGTCGTCATCTGGGCCTCCAACCGCGACCAATGGAGCGAAAACGCCGGCTGGTGGCAGGCGACGAAGCACTTCATGAGCGACTTGCAGGCCGGTAAAATGCAGCGGTCGCACAGCAATCGACGATCCGCCTGAAACGCCAGCCCATGATTCGAATCTTCGCGCCCCTCATCATGATCGCGCTCGCCGCATGCACGCACACAGCCAGTTCCATCAACTCGGCGGACGACGCGCTGAACGAACTACGGACGTCGGCCCACTTCAAGCACATCCGTGAACGGGTCGGGCAGCCCGACGATATCCGAATCATGCTCGAATCCTCGGACACCACCGCGTACGATTTTTGGATCTACGAAGACCGGGACACTCACGCCGCGACGATCGAGCGTGTTAGAATCGATCATCAGGGCCGCCTGTTTGTCTATGACATTGTCGACGACACTTGGAAACTGACCGGCTCCGCTCCATAAAACACTGAACGAGGCACACGATGCCGTTCAAGCTATGGCTTTATTTGTGCAAGCTGGCGGGTATTCCGCTGTTCGTATGTTTCATAGCGTTGATACTCCTCGGCAGCGATTGGTCTGCGGTCGCGACACGCGTCTTGTTTTGCGTGCTCCTCGCCCTGGGTGCAACCGGCGCGTGTATGGGCGTGTTGATGGTCTTCGGCCGGCTGAAGATGCGTTGCCCGTTTTGCGGACAGCGCGGCGAGGCATGGGGCAGCAAGTCCGAAGGAATCCGCATGGAATGCCCCACGTGCGGATTGATCTGGACAGGCGGCGCGCTGGGCCTGCAAATCTTCCGAGAAAACACGCCCGAAGATGCCGGGCGAAACAACAGCGGAACGAATCGCAGACCGGCAAAATGCGGCGGACGCGAAAAATAGCATGACTGTCATCCGAAGCTGTCGGTGGCGCCTTGAACTGCGAGTATGATGATCTGCGAATGTCATCCGACGACCCGAAACCGCGCAACTTCCGATTGAGTTCTGGCAGGAGCGATCTATCGCTGCTGTTTGCGGCTTTTGTGTTCGGGGCGATACTCATTTGGTTTCCCGATGCTGAGCCATGGATCACGCGCATTCTGCTCGTATTTGTCGCTGGCTTTTTGCTGCACATCATCATCACGTTTCGAGGGTTGCCGGCCTACCGACGCGCGCACTTCAACGGACCCGTTTGGGGTGCGATTGGAATTGTCCAGTTGCTGGTCTATGTGTACGCGTTGATCCGCATGTTTGGAAAAGGCCAATGGATCGACGCCATTCTCTGGTCCATCCTTGTCACCGAAATAGCAGTCCTCGAATGGCGATTCGCCTTCGGACCAGACGACATCAAGTCCGAACACGCTTTGAAATCGAAGACGGATGACCGGGAACAACCGTAGACGACAGTGAATGCTCACGCCGGCGCAAGAAAAAGCTCCGCATCGACTTGCGCGGAGCTTTGGAAGTGGGCCTGGGAAGATTCGAACTTCCGACCTCACCCTTATCAGGGGTGCGCTCTAACCAACTGAGCTACAAGCCCGTTTGTGCAGGTCCATAGTATAGCGGGCACATTCGGCCGGACAAGCGAGGGGGCGGACGGGTTTTGGGCCCTCAGGGAAGCGGCTCGACGTGCAGCACGGCGTCGGCGAAAAGGGTCCAGTCATTGCCGTCGCCGTTGCCTCCGTCCGTCGCCGCGAGCGTCAGAAAGCGGTCGCCGTCGCTCAGGTCCACGCTCACGGCGATCGCGCCGTCGAGGGCGTTGATGTTCCGCCGGCTGAAGCGCATCCGTCCATCGACCAACACCCACACATCCGCCGACGTCCGCTCGCGCGGCGACTGACGACCGGCTCGCTGGAGCGTGATCTCGGCGTCGGCGGCGACGGCCGTCAGCTTCACGATCCGCACGCCGGGGTAGGCGTCGCGCACGGCGGCGAGGTCGAACGTGACGGCCTTGTTGGCGTGCAGGTTCAATAGACTGTGGCCCGGCTGCGAGTAGTCGGTGCCGGCGACGACGGTGTTTAAGCGCGTGTCGTAGGTCACGACGGGGGCGTCCTTCTTGAACGTGTCATAGCCGATCTGCGGACCGTTCCAGACATGGCCCCATGCGTGACCGGAATTGGGCGGCAGCGCCTCGGTCGTGACGCCCGTCGTGCTCACGATGTTCAACTGCCCTTTGGGGTCGGGCATGAACACGCCATCGACGAAGGGCAGCTCGGCGACGGGCAGGTACTTGCCGCGCGAGAACGGATTGATGATTTCCGAGAGTGTGACGATGCGGCCGTCGGTGATGCTGATGCCGGCGAGTCGCCCGTTGCCCAGACCGCATCCCCCGCCGACCATGTCGGGCAGATCGATGCGGCGGCCGGCAAGACTCGGGCCGCGCGCGGTCGGGACGTATTGTAGGAAACGATGCTCGTCGGCATCGGTCATCGACTCGGTCGCGCCGAGCCGCAGGCATCGGCCCGCATCGATGCGGCGGACATGTTCGGCGCCGGTCCGCCAATCGACCGGATGATCGATGGCGTGCACCTGCGTCGCGCCGTCGGGCGCGACGATCAATCCCCACCGCCCCGCCGCCGCCGCGAGCTGACCGTGCGGGGTGACAATCGGGATGGACAAGCCGGTCGACCCGCTGATGCGCCCGCGATGCAGCGTCAGCCCGTCATCACCCAGATCGAAGTCGGCGGGGGCGTCGATAATGACGGTTTTCTCGGAAGAAAGCTGCAATTCGACGATGCCCTGCGCAAGCCGCCATCGCCCGGGCGTCAATGCGTCGCGCGCCGGCGACTTGACCCAGGCCGCGTCGGCGGCGGCGACGATCTTCACCGGCGGCGACGTCGCTTCGTGCGATCCGCCCGAACGGAGCCAGACGAACGACACCAGCGCCCCGGCGACGACGCCGATGAGCAGCAGCGCCACGGCGTTGTACTTCTTGCGCTTGGGATGGCGGGCCGGCGTCATGCCGCCGGGAATGAGCAGCCCGTGCCCACGTGCGACGCGCCGGCGAAGCTCCGCATGCGCATCGACATATTGAATGTACGCCAGCCGCGATTTTTCGTCGGCGGCGAGCAGCGCGTCCAGCTCGGCAAGCTGGGCGTCGTCGATCGTGCCCTCCACCAGCGCCGACAGCAGATCCGTCAGATGATCATCACCCGCCCGCAGCGTCACGGTCCGACCTCATCGGCAAGCGAGCGGTTCAGACACGTCAATAGCTTGCGGCGAAGGCGCGTCAGGGCGACGTAGAGCGTATTGGTCGGACGGCCCGATTCCTGAGCCAGTTCCACGATCGTCTTGTCCTCGCCGTAGCGCGTCTCGATCAGTTCGCGCTCGCCGGGCTTGAGATGGCTCAGACACCCGTCCAGCGCCCGGCGCTGCTGCACCAGAAGCTGCTGATAGCGCAGGCGATCGTCCGCCAGCGCTTCGACGACCGCATCGGAAAAATACTTGCGGCGGACGTTCTCGCGCTTGCGGTGACGCATCACCTCGACGAACGCGAATCGGGCGGCCCAGGGCAGAAACGGCTTGTCCGCATCGTACTCGTCGAACTTGCGCCAGAGGTCCGCCGCCGCCTCCTGCACGATATCCTCCGCGTCGGCGGGATGGGGCACGAGCGTGAGCACATAGCGGTAAAGCTCATGCTCGTGTTTTGCGAAAAGGCGGGCGAATTGCTCGTTGGGTTGGGCCATGCGGTAATATTTATCGTGTCGGGCTTGTCAGGTTTCGCGCCGGCGGGCGGAATATTAATGGAGCGCCCATGAAAATCGCGATCGCCATGACATTCGCCGCCGTCCTGTCGCTTGTCGCCCCGGCTTGTTTGGCCGACGCGCCGATCGATTTTAGCACCCAGATCAAGCCCCTGCTGCGCGAGCACTGCACCAAGTGTCACGCCGGGCCCAAGCGCAAGGGCGGGTTCAGTTTCGACAGCCCCCACTCGGTCCTCGAAGGAGGCGAGAGCGGGCCCGCCGCGGTCGTCGGAAATGCGGACAAGTCGCTGATCATCAAGCTCGTCAGCGCCACGGACCCCGACGACCGGATGCCCGCCAAGGGCGATCCGCTCACGGCGGATCAGATCGCGCTGCTCAAGGCGTGGATCAATCAGGGCATGACATGGGAAGCGGGGTTCACGTTCGCACCGGTCTACCCGATCGCCCCGCTCGCGCCGCGGAAGCCGGACCTGCCCGGCGCCGATGTGAACATCAATCCGATCGACCGGCTGCTTGCCCCCTACTTCGCGGAACATCATGTCGCGCTGGCGCCCGTGCTTGACGATCACGCGTTCGCCCGGCGCGTCGGGCTTGATCTGGTCGGCCTGATCCCGTCGCCTGCGGAGCTGGCGGCGTTCGAAGCGGACAAGTCGCCGGACAAGCGCGCGAAACTCGTCGAGAAACTGCTCGCTGACCGCGACAACTATGCGGTGCACTGGATGACGTTCTGGAACGATGCCCTGCGCAATGCCTATCGCGGCACGGGCTTCATCGACGGCGGACGACGGCAGATCACCGGCTGGCTCTATCAGTCGCTCTACGACAACATGCCCTACGACCAGTTCGTCCGCGAACTGATCGACCCCGTCGACGGGTCCGAAGGGTTCATCCGCGGCATCGTCTGGCGCGGCGTCGTCAACGCCAGCCAACGCCCGGAAATGCAGGCCGCACAGAACATCGGGCAAGTCTTCATGGGCACGAACCTCAAATGCGCCTCGTGTCACGACAGCTTCGTCAATCAATGGAAGCTCGATCAGTCGTACGCGCTGGCGAGCGTCTTCGCGGATCAACCGCTTGAGATTCACCGCTGCGATAAACCGACCGGCAAAATCTCGCGCGTCGGCTTCCTGTTCTCCGAGCTGGGCGACATCGACGCCAAAGCACCGAAGGCGGAGCGGATCAGGGAACTGGCCAAGCTGGTCACGGCCCCGGGCAACGGGCGGACGGGGCGGACGATGGTGAACCGGTTGTGGGCGATGTTGATGGGACGCGGGATTGTGGAGCCGGTCGATGACATGGATCAGCCGCCGTTCGATGCGGATGTGCTGGATTATCTGGCGTCGGATTTGGCGGATCACGGATACGACCTGAAGCGGACGCTGACGCTCATCTGCACGTCGCGCGTGTATCAGTCGGCGGCGATCGCCCCGCCGGACGACAACACGTACGTGTTTCGAGGGCCGATTGTCCGTCGCATGGACGCGGAGCAGTTTGTCGATGCGGTGTCGACGCTCACCGATCAATGGCAGCGCGTCACGCCCGACATGACCAAGGCCAACGGCGGCAACGGCAAAGGCGGACAGTTGGCGGCAATCATGTCGGCGCGCGGCGCGGCGAAGACGGATGAGCCGTTGACGGGTCGATGGGTGTGGGACGATGCGAAATTGGCGATGCGCGATCCGGGCGGACGCGTGTACCTCCGCACCGTACTCAAGCTCGATAAAGCCCCGACCCGCGCCCCCGCCGCGATGACCTGCGACAATCAGTTCACGCTCTACATCAACGGCGAAAAAGTCGCAGAAAGCGACGAGTGGCAGAAGCCCGTCCATCTCGATCTGGCGAAGCATCTGAAAGCGGGCAACAACATCATCGCCGTCGAAGCCACCAACTGGCCCGACAAGGAGCACAAACTCGGCCTGCAATTCACCGAGCCCAACGGCGCGGGATTCGTCCTCGCGATGGCGGGATATGAAGGCGAGCAGCGCGCATGGACGCTCCTCAGCGATGATCAATGGCTCTGCTCCCGTGTCGCCGCGCCGCGCTGGCTCAGTGCGGACTTCGATGCGAGCGCATGGAAGCAAGTGCAGGTGATCGAGGCGGACAAGGCGCTCTGGAAGCTGGGCGATCAACTTGCGGTCGGTTCGCCGGCGAAGGCGCCCGATCATGTGCGTGCGGCGATCGCGTATGACACGCCGCTGCTGGTGGCGATGGGCCGGCCCAATCGCGAGCAGGTCGTGACGCGCCGGGACACCCTGGCGACGACGCTCGAAGCGCTGGAACTGACCAACGGCGCGACGCTCGACGCCATGCTTCACGCGGGAGCGGATCACATACTCCACGACGTCGGCGACGATGCGGCGAAGCTCGTGAGCGCGATTTACCAAAGAGCGCTCGGCCGCGAGCCGAGCGCGGCGGAGCGCGCGGCGGCGATGGAAATCGTCGGCTCGCCGGCGACCTCGCAAGGCGTCGCGGACCTGATGTGGGCCATCGTGATGCTGCCGGAATTTCAACTGCTGCCCTAAGGAGGCCTAATTGCCCTCCCCCTTGAGGGGGAGGGTTGGGTGGGGGTGAATCGCATCGCTTCGAAACCGTTCCGAATCGGAACACGCTTCGACGGATACGCCTCACCCGCCCCCAGCCCCGCCCTCAAGGGCGGGGTGTGACGACCGCGACGACACGATCGCACGCACCGAAATCGGAGACCCTTGTCATGACAACCACACGACGCCAATTCATGCAAAACGCAGCCGCGGCGGCGCTGGCGATGTCCGGGGCGCGTATTGTCAGCGCCGCTTCGCCGCGCGTGCCCGAGCTTTTGCCCAAGGCCGACGCCATGATCCTCCTCTGGATGGCCGGGGGCATGGCCCACACCGAGACGTTTGACCCCAAGCGGTTCACACCCTACGAAAAAGGCCTCGAATCCAAGCGTGTCCTCAGCACGTTCCCTGCGATCGATACCGTCGTCGACCACATCAAAATCTCGCAGGGCCTCAATCGCATCGCCTCGGTGATGGATCGCGGCACGCTCATCCGTTCGCATGTACTGGGCGACCTGGGCTTCATTCTCCATTCGCGCCATCAATACCATTGGCACACCGGCTACGAACCCCCGCAGACCGTCGCCGCGCCGCATCTGGGCGCCTGGATCGCGCACGCGCTGGGTCCGCGCGATCCGGCCATGCCCGCGTTCATCGACATCGGGCAACCCTACGACGGCAACGGCGAAGCGGAGGAGCTTAAGGCGTTTCAGACCGGCGGATGCCTCGGCAGCGAGTACGGCCCGTTCCGCGTGCCGCTCCCGCAGCAGGCCATCGAAGCCGTGCGACCCCCCGCCGGCATGAGTCAGCGGCGCTTCCGCGATCGCTATGACACTTACCGCAAACTCGTCGCCGCCTCGCCGGCGCGCTCCGCCGACGACGAAGCGCAGCGCTCCGCCCTGCTCCGCTCCCTCGACAGTGCGTATCACCTGCTCGACAGCCCCGCCGCCGCCGCCTTCGATCTCTCCAAAGAGCCGAAGGCCTCGTACGACATCTACAACACCGGCAAGTTCGGCCTCGGCTGCCTGCTCGCCCGCCGCCTCGTCGAATCCGGTGCCCGATACGTCGAAGTCACCAGCGAGTACATCCCCTTCAAATACTGGGACACCCACGACAATGGCCACACGCGCATGGTCGACCTCAAAAAGATGATCGACGCCCCCGTCGCGCAGTTGATCCTCGATCTGGAAGCGCGCGGCCTGCTCGACCGCACGCTGATCGTCCTCGCCTCCGAGTTCAGTCGCGACATGATGGTCGAAGGCAAGGCCGACAAGCCCGTGAAAAATCAGGTCAATCAGCCCGATGTCATCGAGGACGAAAAGTTCTACGGCATGCACCGCCACTTCACCGCGGCGTCGAGCGTCCTCATGTTCGGCGGCGGCGCCAAGCGGGGCTTCCTCTACGGCAGGACCGCCGACGAACGCCCCTGCTCCACCATCGAAAATCCCATCACCATCACCGACCTGCACGCCACCATTTTCCACCTCCTGGGCATCGCCCCCGATTACAAGATTGACGTGGAAAAGCGGCCCTTTTACGTCACCAAGGACGGCAAAGGCGAGGTCTGCCGGGGGTTGATCGCGTAGGCGTTCGGCTTGACTTTCCGCGGCGGCGGTTCTACTTTATGGGCTTGGGCCGGGCTGGTCCTGCGCCCCTGCTTGATCCCTAATTTCAACGCCTCAACACCCGCTGGAGACTTTCCTCATGGCTATCAAAGTTGCAATCAACGGCTTCGGTCGCATCGGCCGCCTCGTCGTCCGCGCCGCCGCCGGCGATTCGGACATCGAGTTTGTCGGCATCAACGACCTCGTCCCCTCCGACAACCTCGCCTACCTCCTCAAGTACGACTCGACGCACGGCCAGTTCAAGGGCTCCGTCGAGGCCTCCGAAGAAGGCATCCTCGTCAACGGCAAGCTCATCAAGTGCGTCTCCGTCCGCAACCCCGAAGAACTGCCCTGGGGCGCGCTGGGCGTTGACTACGTGGTTGAATCGACGGGTCTGTTCACGGACTACGAAGGCGCCGCCAAGCACCTCAAGGCGGGCGCCAAGCGCGTCGTGATCTCCGCCCCGACCAAGAGCCCCGAGCAGGTGCCGACGATCGTCATGGGCGTCAACGAAGATTCCCTCGGCGACGAGAAGGTCGTCTCCAACGCCTCCTGCACCACCAACTGCCTCGCTCCGATCGCCAAGGTCGTGCACGAGCAGTTCGGCATCGTCGAAGGTCTGATGACGACCATCCACGCCGCCACCGCCACGCAGCCGACTCAGGACGGCCCGTCCAAGAAGGACTGGCGCGGCGGTCGTAACGCGTACATGAACATCATCCCCGCCTCGACCGGCGCCGCCAAGGCCGTCGCCCTCGCCATGCCCGCCCTCAAGGGCAAGCTGACCGGCATGGCCTTCCGCGTGCCCACCGCCGACGTCTCGTGCGTGGACCTGACCGTCCGCACCGAGAAGGCGACCACCTACAAGGAAATCTGCGCCGCCATGAAGGCCGCCAGCCAGTCCGGCCCCCTCGCCGGGATCCTCGGCTACACCGAAGACGAAGTCGCCAGCAGCGACTTCATCGGCGACCGCCGCTCCTCCATCTTCGACGCCGGCGCCGGCATCGAACTCTCCAGCAACTTCTTCAAACTCGTGAGCTGGTACGACAACGAAACCGGCTACGCCAACCGCGTCGTCGACCTGATCCGCCACATGGCCGGGGCTCTGGCGACCGCCTGAACGCCCGCCGAGTTCGATCACTGACAACAGCCCCGCGCCCCGAATGCGGGGCTGTTTTATGCGCCATCGCATTGCATGGACCATGCAAGGCTTGACCGGCCCGGTACGTCGTCGATAGCTGATCGCAAGGCGTGGGGAGTCCGAGCCGGCGTGCCCTCACGCCGGGACCAAGCTGGCCCAGTCGAGGTTGTAGCGGCGCGACGTGTCGGCCCCGCGGAGCTTGATTTCGTCGCCGTCGCAAGTGACCCATCCTTCGCTTCCCCACAGCCGGGCCGCTACGCGGCCCCGGTCAGTGAGGTAGGGTGGGTCAAGCGCAGCGGACCCGCCACGCATGACGGACCCATGTCCATATTTTGAACGGCGACATTCGCGCGGCGGTCCATGAATCATTCAACCTCCAACTTCGTCTCGATGCCGCTCGTGCCCCAATGCGCGTCGAGGATGCCTCGGCGGACGAACAAATGCAGCGAAGAATACGGCCAATCGATCGGGCGGTTCACGTGTCCGTGCTTGACCGGGTTGTAATGAATGTCATCGACGTGGGCGGCGAAATCGTCCTCATCACGAATGAGATGTTCATAAAACCGCCGCTGCCACACGCCGCTTTCATGTTTGGCGATCTGGCTCGGTCGGCGATGCGATGCGCGGCCGATGCGCCGAGCGAAGCGCGACTTGACGAGACGCCAGCGCGTTGAAAAGTCGTCGTCGCCGGCGGGCAGCGTCCAGATCATGTGCAGGTGCTCCGGCAGCGCGACGGCCGCGTCGATCTTAAACGGCCGCGCTTCCCGCACCGCTGCGAACGCGCGGCGGAGATGTCTGATATGCTCGACGAGCGATCGCTTACGTCGATCTTTGAGATTGACGGTGAAAAAGTAAGTTCCGCCGACTTGTCGCCAACGACGATATTCGGGCATCGAATCATTCTACGCCCCGCGTGGCGGGTCCGCTGCGCTTGACCCACCCTACTTCGCTGTTCATCGACGGCGTGGCCGAGCGATTGCATCCGGGTCAGCGCAAGGACGCGGTGCTGTGCGCCTGGGGCATCGATTCAGACGGTAAAAAGCACCTGTTGTCGTTGACCCCCGGAACAAAAGAAGACAC
>WGMD01000039.1 GCA_016125255.1 Planctomycetota bacterium
GCATCAAGATGACGAGCTTCGACCGTCAACAGATCGATGCGATCCGAAAGGAACTGAATCAGACCTTCAACACCCAACACCAACCCGCCGTCCAGACACCCGCCCCTTCACGAATTTACAGCACGACAGGGACTTGACCTCCGTTCATACCCATACCCCCTTGCGCCAATTCCCCAACGCTCGGGCGATTCGGCCGATGTGTCGTCGCGATTGACGATGATAGAACATCGCATGATCATACGCCTCGCGTGGTGGGTCCGCTTCGCTTGACCCACCCTGCTTCGCCGCGACGCTGAAATCCCCGGGCCGAGGGCGGCCCGGCTCGGACTTGCCTCGCGATGCGAACGACACCTGTCTGACACGTGGATGCCGAATCCACGGCGGTGTGCCAGCCTTGCATCCATTTCCCGACGCTTCGATCGAGGCCGTCGTCGCGATTGACGAGGATCGGACATCGCATGATCATACGCCTCGCGTGGCGGGTCCGCTGCGCTTGACCCGCCCTGCTTCGATTTCTTTGCCGGCCCATCGAAGCCCCGTGTTTACGGGCGGGGCTTTTTGGTTTCCAATCACGTTCGATGAGCACGCCTGATTCAACAAGCGATTCGTTTGTCGCGCCCTGGTGGTTGCGCAGCGCGCATCTTCAGACGCTCTGGGCGACGATTGTGCGGCGGCGCGTGACGCTCGAGACACGCCGGGAGCGGCTTGAATTGTCGGACGGCGATTTTCTGGATCTCGAACATGCGGGCGGCGAAGGGGGCGGGAGGCCGACGGTGCTGGTGCTGCATGGGCTGGCGGGGTCGGTCGAGTCGCCGTACGTGCGCGGTTTGCTGAGGCGCATCGCCGAGCGCGGATGGCATGGCGTATTGATGCACTTCCGGGGGTGCAGCGGGGAACTGAACCGGCTGCCGCGTTCGTATCACTCGGGGGAGACGGGCGACATGGCGTATGTCGTCGAGGCACTTCGCCGGCGCGATCCGGCTTCGCCGATCGCGGCGGTGGGCTACTCGCTCGGGGGCAACGCCCTGCTCAAATGGCTCGGCGAAACCGGCGCGGCGAACCCGCTGACGGCGGCGGTGGCCGTGTCCGTGCCTTTCGATCTGCACAATGCGGCGGAGCGCATGGAGCGCGGTTTGTCGCGCGTGTATCAATGGCATCTGCTGCGCGATCTGCACGCGATGGTCAAAGCGAAGATGCGGGCGATGGACACCGGTTTGACATTGACGCCGGGCGAGATCGAGGCGCTCAACACCTTTCGCCTGTTCGACGATCGCATCACCGCGCCGATGCACGGATTCGCCGGGGTCGATGACTACTACACGCGCTCCAGCAGCCGGCAATACCTGGCGGGCATTGGTCGGCCGACGCTGATCGTGCATGCGAGGGACGACCCGTTCATGACGCCCGACGCCGTGCCGACGCCCGCGGAAGTGTCGGCATCGGTGACGCTCGAAGTGAGCGAGCATGGCGGGCACGTCGGCTTCGTCGAGTCGGCGGGCGGGCGCATCGGCTATTACCTGGACCGTCGCATTCCGGCGTTTCTGGCGGCGCGTTTCACTGAGGCCGGTTCACGGATATAATGGCCCCTTCACGAGCGCCCGTAGCTCAATTGGATAGAGCGCAAGCCTCCGGAGCTTGAGGTTGCAGGTTCGATCCCTGCCGGGCGTATTTCCCTTCACTTTCTCAACGCATGAGTCACTTTCCGCAACTCGGCGTCGAACGACAACTCACCACCGCACCGACGGGCCACATTCTCGCCAACGCCGGCGTGTGGTCGCATGATGGTCAGTGGATCGTTTATGACATCCGCTCCGATGCGGCGGGCGAAAAGTTCGACGGCGATCGCATCGAGCGCGTGCATGTGGAGACGGGCGAGGTGCAGGTCTTGTACGAATCGCGCGACGGGGCGTGCTGCGGCGTGCCGACGTGCAGCCCGGTGGACGATCGCGTCGTGTTCATTCACGGCCCGGAGCGGCCCGATGCCGATTGGAGCTACCGGGCGGATCATCGGCGCGGCGTGGTGCTCCATGCCGACCGCCCCGCTTGGCCGATCACGCTCGACGCCCGCGATCTGGTTTCGCCCTATACGCCGGGCGCGCTGCGCGGGGGGACGCATCTGCATGCGTTCAGCGCGGATGGGCAATGCATTGTTTCGACGTACGAGGATCATGTGCTTGGTGCGCGGGGCGAGGCGGGGCGGCATGAGTCGAATCAGCGGAATGTGGCGGTGAGTTTGCCGCGGGGGCCGGTGCGTGTGTTGCACGCGCATCCGCGCAATCATGATGGGTCGCACTTTACGGTGCTCGTCACGCGCACGGTCGATCGGCCGCGCTACGGGTCCGACGAGATCAGCCGGGCGTGCGAGGAGGCATGGGTCGGTGTGGACGGCTATGTTCGTGCGGACGGCGGGCGGCAACGGCGCGCGATCGCTTTTCAAGGCGACGTCGTCACGGCGGGCGGACGGACGATCCGCGAGGCGTTCATCGTCGATCTGAGTGATGACCTGACCACGCCCGGCGACGGCCCGCTTCAGGGCACGGCGACGACCCGCCCGTGCGCGCCGCGCGGGTGCGCACAGCGCCGGCTGACTTTCACCGCCAACCGTATAAACCCCGGCTTGTCCGGCCCTCGCCACTGGCTGCGCAGCTCGCCTGACGGCGAGCGCATTGCCCTGCTCATGCGCGACGACGCCGGCGTGGTGCAACTGTTCAC
This sequence comes from Planctomycetota bacterium, assembly GCA_016125255.1. NCBI lineage: Bacteria > Pseudomonadati > Planctomycetota > Planctomycetota bacterium. Next base: position 2,713 of record WGMD01000039.1, read on the forward strand.
CGTCTCACCCCGCGGCGGGCCGATCTCGCAGTTGACGCACAACCCCCACGCCATTGGGTCCGCGTTGACATGGCGGTGCGACGGACGATGCATCGCACACGTGATGGATCAGTCGGTGTGCATCACGGATGCGACCACCGGCGCGACCCGTCGTGTGACGCCGCGTTGGGACGATCCGCTTGGGCCGCGGCCGGAGGCGTGCGTGTTCTCGCCGGACGGGGGGCGCATCGCCTACGTGCGGCGCGTGCCTGATGCGATGAGTGGTGTGTTGCGCAATCAGATTTTCACGGTGACTTGCCCGGCGGATTGACGATGGCGTCCGAGTCACGCGGCGGTGGGAATCTCGAAAGACTCGGCTCCGCGCGACTTGTGGCCGCCGTTGCGGATCATGTCTTTTGCGATCGGGCCGGCCTCGTTGTCGCCGCAGATGGAGATATGTTCGTTGAACACGACGCCGAGCATCGCCACGCCCAGATGTTCGAGCGTGCTGGAGGCCTTGCGGAGCCGGCGCATCGACCCGTTGCGGGCAGCGACGAGAATCGCCCCGTCGGTATACGGTGCGATCAGGGCGGCGGCGAGTGCGTTCTGAATCGGCGAGGCCTCGATCAAGATGACCTCGTAGCGCAGGCGCGCCATGTCGAGCAGATTTCGCATCGCCCCCAGATCCAGTTGACCCGCCCGTCCGTCGGGTTCGATGTTGATGCCCAGCACGTCCAGATCGTCGAGACTCGTCCGGGTCACGCACTGATCGAGCGGCCTCCCTTCGAGCACGCCCGCCAGACCCGGTCGCTGATTGCGATACGTTTTCACCACAAGCTGCGCTTCGACGAGATTCATGACCTCCAGCTCGACCACCGCATCGAACAGAAGCTGCTCGCGCTGGCGTCGCATCTCGGGTGTCAGCATCTGCTCGGCCCGCTCGATGGGGTAGCCCAGCTCGAAGAGCGTCTCGCGCAGCATCACTTCGCTCGCCGCCGCATGCTCGCGCACGCGCAGCAGGTCGGCCTCGCTGATCCTGCCGCTGTGTCTTAACGCGTCCTCGAAGCTCGGCGGCGACGCGGCGTTCATGCGATGCGTCAGATGGCGGCGTTCCATATCCAGATCGATCAGCAGCGTGCCGATGCCGCCTGTGGCGAAGGACGCTCCCAGCGCGATGCACAGGTCGGTCGTGCCGCTGCCGTGCTGGGCGCTGGAAATGAGCGCGACGTGCTGCCGGGTGCCGAGCTGGGCGGACTGAAGGCGGACGCGAATGTGATGAATATCCTCGATGGCCAGTGCGGAGGTGACGCCCGAATCGGGTAATACCTGGGTCACCCGGCCCAGCGACGGCGCCTGGCCGACGCAGAAGACCGCCTGATCCAGATGGCGGCACTTGTCGTCGAGCATGGCGGCGATGCCAAGCAGCATGATGCCCAGAGCGAAACCGGCGACGGTGCCGACGGCGGCGGCCTTGAAGCGCGCGCGGTCGACGGGATCGGTGGGCAGCATCGCCGGATTGACGACACGCACGCTACCCCCGAACCCCGATTCGAGATTGAGCTGATCGATGCGGCGGGCGGTCGTGTCGATCATCCCGCGCACATCGACAAGTTGATCCTCCATCCCTTCCAGCGACAATGAAAGTTTCGACACCGCCTGCTCGCCTTCATCAATCTGAGCCGTGAGCTGAGCGGGGGTCAGCGTCCGGGTTTCCTCGCCGGCCGGCGCGGGCGGCGGCGGATTCAGCGTGGCGTTGTACTGCGCCGCCGCCTCGTCGATCTGCTTGTGCAGAGCGGCAATGGTGCCATTGATCTTGATCACTTCCAAGTGACGGGGCGAGAATCGGCTCAACAGTTCGGCCTGATAAGTTCGGGCCTTGGCCAGCGCCACCAGCGCTTCCTGCATCGCCGGGTCATGGGCGGCGATCTGCGCGGCGGTGAGCACGCTCGGCGCGAGAGCCGAGGGCGCCTCGGCTGCGGTCAACTGCTGAAGCTCCTGGCGCAGCGTGTCGGTCTGTTGCCGGGCGGTGAGGCGCTCGGTCGTGAGCCGGGCCTGCTCGGCGCGAAGCGCATCGCGGCGGGCGGTCAGATCGTCGAGCCGCTTTTGCAGAAGCGCCACGCGATGAGCGTCATTCTCAATCGCGCCCTGCTGCTGAAGCTGCATGTATGCGGCGACCAACGCATCGACCAACAACTTGGCCAGCGCGGGGTTGGTGTGATCGAAGCTGACTTCGATGAGCTGCGTGCCGTTGGGGTGTGCGATCGACAGATGGCGATTGACGTCGTCGATCGTCCATTGCGCGGTGACCTGTGCGACGCTTGGTTCTGCGGCGACGATGCCCGCAAGAGCGCGCTCCAGCACACGTGTGCTCTGAAGGACGGCGACCTGCGAGTTGATGAAGGCGTTGTAATTGCGCGTCGCCGGGGAGTCGTTCTGCTCAAAGAGCACGGGCTCCTTCATGGGCGCGATTTCGATGGTGGCGGTGGCGCGGTAGAGCGTCGGGGTGCGACACCAGTTCCATGTGGCGAGTACGGCCGCACAGATCAGCAGCAGCAGCATCGCGGCGGACCATCGGCCGTGTAGACTGTGCCGGAGGCGCACGGCAAAATCCGACGATGGGGGCGTCTCCAGGAGCAGGGCCATGGAATTGTCCTGCGGAGCGTCATTCGTCGGCGAGGCACGGGATTTGGATTGTCCCCATAGACTCTTCATTGGGGCACATTTATCTCCTTCACGGTCCGCCACGCTGACTCGGGGTGTTAGGACAAATACGGATCATGCCGATAGCATCGACCCGTCCCGAAGGGGGCTTTATCGTTTGAAGGAGGCCTGCCGTTTGTAACACCCAAACCGGCATAACCCATATCAGCGTCAAAATCACCCATAAGACATTTAATTTAAGTATGATACGACGATTCGTATCACCCTATAACCGCTTCCCGGACGCCTTTTGGGAAGATGCGGGAAATACCCATCCGGGCACAGATTTTATTGACAATATGCGGAATCCGGGGTACTTTAAAGAAGATGGATCGTACGCTTTGGAGAGAGTGGACGATCACTGGAAAAAGGGATTGAAAGACCGGCGGTCGACGCGGATGTGGGTCGTCGATGCCGGGAATGCGAGCGAAAAAAAGGCACCGATATGTCCCATCGGGAATGTGTTGTGCGCGTGATCAATCGTGTGGCTCGGACTGCCGGGGCAACACAGTGCCGGTGCCCGTTTTGTGGATGGCCAGACGCTGAAGATGATCGGCAGCCGTTTGCTGCTGTGCGTTTTGGGAGACGCTAGATGGCTAGGACTGACATGGACCTGGACAATGGATCCTCGATGGATCGCGGCGAAGGCGGGCCGGAGTTGCCCGCCGGGTTGGATTTTTCCGCCCCGACGATGGTGGGCGATTCGGAGCCGATGAAAAAGCTCCGCGCCCGCATCGCTTCGCTGGGCGCCCGCGACTGCACCGCCATGGTGCATGGCGAAACCGGCTCCGGCAAGGAGCTCGTCGCGCGTCAGCTTCATGCATGCAGCCCCCGGCTCAAGCAGCCGTTCATCGCCGTAGACTGTACGACGCTGCGTGACACGCTTTTCGAATCCCAGCTTTTCGGTCACACCAAGGGCGCTTTCACGGGCGCCGACAAGCCGACGCTCGGCTTCTTCCGCGCCGCGGACGGGGGCACGATCTTCCTTGATGAAATCGGCGAGCTGGATCTGCCCGTGCAGGCGAAGCTTCTGCGCGTGATTCAGGAACGCTGCGTCACGCCGCTCGGTTCGATCAAGCCGATTCCGATCAATGTGCGCATCATCGCGGCGACGCACCGTGACCTGAAGGAACTGGTCAAGAACGGCACGTTCCGCGAGGACTTGTTCTTCCGTCTGAACGTGGTGAAGCTCAACGTGCCGCCGCTGCGTGAGCGGCCGGGCGACGTGGTCCGCCTCGGCGAACACTTCCTTGCTGAACTGGCGGCGATGTACGACGAGCCGGTCAAGGAGATCGGACCGGATGTGGCGGCGGCGATGAAGGCGTATCGTTGGCCGGGCAATGTGCGTGAGCTGGCCAATGCGATGGAGCACGCGGTGGCGCTGGCGCCGGGCAAGGTGCTCACGCTCGACGACATGCCCGACACGCTCCAGGACATCGAGGGCGACTACAGCGACGACGGCGATGACGACGACGATTACCGCGGCAGCGCCTCGGGCAATGGTGGCAACGTCGATGACGTCGATGTGAGCAATGGGGACGCTTACAGCGGCGTGGGCATGGCGGACGGCGAGCCGGTGATGTCGCTGGACGAAGCGGAAAAGACGATCGTCGCCAAGGCGCTGAAGCTCTCGGACGGCAACCAGTCGCAGGCCGCCCGGATGCTCCAGATCGAGCGCCGCCGGCTCTATCGCATGGTCGACCGCTTCGGGCTCGATCATCTGATCAAGAAGTAGACTACGCCCGACGCATTGCGTCGCGGATATCGAAAACTTCACGTTGCAATGCGAATCGCCTCCGCTCAGCGAGCGGCGCTTGGTTAAAACTTGCGCCGACGGCGCGCGGGGGGGATGTTCATCTGGCCGCGGTATTTGGCGACGGTGCGACGGGCGATGTCCAGCCCGGCTTCCTTGAGCTGGTCGACGAGCGCATCGTCGGAGAAGGGATTTTTGGGGTCTTCGTTGTCGATGATTTCCTTGAGCTTGGCCTGCACGGCGGCCCAGGACATTTCCTCGCCGCTGGCGTTTTCCGTTCCGCCGGAGAAAAACTGGCGCAACGGGTAGATGCCGCGCGGGGTCTGCATGTACTTGTCCGCCACGGCGCGCGAGACGGTTCCGACGTGGATGCCGAGCTGATCGGCGACCTGGATCATCGGCAGCGGCTTGAGATGCTGAGGCCCGTGATCAAGAAAGTCACGCTGCGCATCGATCACCACATTCACCACGCGCAGCAGCGTCGAGTTGCGCTGCTGAAGCGCATCGAGCAGCCAGCGGGCGTTGGACAGATTGTCCGCCAGGTACTTGCGTGTGGCCTTGTCCTGCGAGCGGTCCTTGGAAAGCGCCCGGTACTGCGGATTGATGCGCAGGGCCGGCTGCCGACCGCGGTTGAGCCCGGCGACGTAGCGATCGTTGACGGGGTCGTATTCGACGATGACGTCGGGCGTGATGACCTGCACGCGCTCGGGGGCGAGGCGGCGGCCGGGGCGCGGATCGAGCCGCTTGAGCACATTCAGCGCCGCCTTGATCTGCTCCATGTCCATGCCCGACTGCTGCACGATGCGCGGCAGTCGATTCATCTCCAGGTCCTTGCGGTGCCGGGTCATCAATGCGCGGGCGTTGACCAACTCGTCCTCCGGCCCCTGGTCTTCGATCATGGCGTCGATCTGAATGACCATGCACTCGGGCAGGTCGCGGGCGCCGATGCCCGTCGGCTCAAGCCGCTGCTGGATGAGCTTCAGCGCCGCCTCAAGCTGCTCGAGCGTCACGCCCGGCGGGGCCTGATGCAGGACCTGTTCCATGTCCGCGCGGAAGTAGCCGTCGTCGTCGATGAACCCGATCAGATGTTCGCCGGCCTTCCTGATCTCCGCCTCCGTCTCGACAAAGCGCCACTGCTCCAGAAGCTGATCCGGAAGCGAAGCGCCGCGCGAGGCGGTATTGGCCATGGCGTCCATCTTGATGTCGCGCTCGCCGGTGTCCTTACGCATGGGCGTATGGAACTCGGCGGACTCGGTCGTGTTCTGGCTCCACTCCTCGCCGTACTCGCGGTTGAACTCATCGGCCCGGGCAAAGTCCTCGCTGTGCCCCTGGCTCGAATCCTCCACACGAATCTCCCGCTCGCCCTCGGTGTCGGCATCGCGGGGCTGGGTTTCCTGATCTGCGGTGGCCTCGCGCAGCTCAAGTACGGGATTCTGCTCCAGTTCCATCTCGATGCGCTCCTCCAGCGCCATGGTGGCAAGCTGGAGAATCTCCATGGACTGAATCATGCGCGGCGAGAGCTTCATCTTCTGCTCTAACCGCAGGTGCTGTCCCGCATCTATCCGCATGACGCCTCGTGCTCGATCGAGCTTGAAAGTCCTGTCACAGCCGATGACTGCATCGGCTGACCTCTGGCTCTAGATTATCCGATGAGACGAAAAAAACAATGCCTGCGGAGAGTTTGGCAGGAAATTTGCTTGTAGGGGTTGGAGCAATCGCTACAACCGTCAGAATGCACACTATTTGACCGATTGCCGGCTGGCGATGGCATCGGAGAGGACGGCCTTGTTGGCGTACTCGAGTTGCGTGCCCACGGGCAGGCCGCGGGCGAGGCGGCTGAGCGTGACGTTGGCGAGGCCGGCGAGTTGGTCGGCGATGTAGAGCGAGGTGCCGTCGCCTTCCATATTCGGATTCGTGCCGAGGATGACCTCGACGCTCTTGCCCGCGTCGGCGGCGGTTTTAACACGCTCGATCAGCGGGCCGACGGTCAGACTGCCGGGCCCGACGCCTTCGAGCGGGGCCAGGTGTCCGAGCAGGACGTGATACACGCCGTCGTAGACATGGGTCTGCTCGAGACTGATGACATCACGGGGCTGCTCGACGACGAGAATCTTATGGGCGTCGCGTCGGGGGTCTGCACAGATGAGGCACGGGTCGGTTTCCGTCAGGTTGTAGCAGATGTGGCAATGGCGGACGTTCGATTTCACATCGCTGATCGCGCGGGCGAGCGCCATGGCTTCGTCGCGCTGCGATTTGAGCACGTGAAACGCCAGCCGCTCCGCCGTCCGCCGCCCGATGCCCGGCAGCTTGGCGAACTCGTCGATCAGACGGTTCATCGACTCGGTGTAGGACGCCTTCTCGCTCATGAGCGCAGCAGTCCTTCCATGCCCGGCAGGTTCATCCCGCCGGTGAGCTTGCTCATCTCCTGCGCCACGAGCCGCTGCACCATCTCGACGCCGTTGTTGACCGCCGCGGCGATCAGCTCTTCGACCATGAGCTTGTCATCCCCCGCGATGCCCGCCAGCAAGGGTTCATCGAGTTCGACGCGCAGCACCTTGCCCTGGCCGTTCATGGTGACGCGCACCGCTCCGCCGCCGGACTCGCCGACGACGACTTTCTGAGCCAGCTCGTCCTTGAGCTTCTGGGCCTGCTCTCGGATCGCGCCTGCGTTTTTCATGATCGAAGCCAGTCCCTTGAGCTGTTCAAACATCCGGGTCATCCTTTTTCTGATTCGGTTTGGCCCGCAGGTCCACGAGCCGGGCGTCGAACATGTCCACCACCTGCCGCACGAGGGGTTCGTTCATGACGGCATCGCGCTGCTGGGCGTTGGCCGCCCGCTGCGGTTCGGGCGTCGGCGACTTGGGCGGCGGCGTGAATTTGAGTTTGGGGACGACGGGTTCGGGCGATTTGGCTGTCACTGCCGCCGCGGGTCGCGTCGGCAATGCGGCGGGCCGAGACGTCGATTCAACGGCTAACTTTTTTTTTTGACCCCCGGCGCCTCCGGAAGCTTCGCCGCTCAAAAGCGTCGCGACGTCGGCGAATTTCTCGCTCATGGCCAGCCGCACGATCGCCGCATCGAGCAGCGCCCGCGGCGTCGATGAACTTTTGCCGTATCGCTGCACGTTCTCCAGCAGCGCAATCATGTGGACCAGGCCCGCAGTGTCGAACTTCGCCGCCTGCGCCGCCGCCTGCTTTTTCGATTCCTCATCGAGTTCGACAAGGTCGCTGGTTGGCCCGCAGGCGGCGATCAGCATGAGATTGCGCAGATGTTCGCTCAGCACGGTGAGCAATTGTTCCTGCGCGACGCCGCGTTTGAGCAGTTCGTCGGTTTTGGCGAGGGCTGCGCCGGGGTCGGAGTCGGCGATGGCGTCGGCCAGGGCGGCGATGACGAAGCGATCGGGCAGGCCGAGCATGCGCTCCAGCACCTCGTCCGTCAGCGGGTTCTCGCCGGTGGCGAGAAGGCGATCGAGCAGCGACAGCGCATCGCGCATCGACCCGTTGCCGAGCCGCGCCACTTGAAAGAGCACCGCGTCGTCCGCCTTGTGCTTCTCCGCCTTGAGCACCTCGCGGAGATGTTCGACGATCCGCCCGATGGGGATGTTGCGGAAGTCAAAACGCTGACAGCGCGAATGAATCGTGGGCAGCACCTTGTGCGGCTCGGTCGTCGCCAGAATGAACTTCAAATGCGACGGCGGCTCCTCCATCGTCTTGAGCAGCGCGTTGAACGCCGCGTTGGAGAGCATGTGCACTTCGTCGATGATGTAGACCTTGAAGCGGGCGTTGCCGGTCGGGGCGAGGCCGGCGTTGGCGATGAGTTGACGCGCATCATCGACGCCGCCGTGGCTGGCGCCGTCGATCTCGATGACGTTCATGTCCTGCCCGCTCATGATGGCGTCGGCCATGCGCTGCTGCACATCTTTGGGCGGGTATTCGACGCCCTTGGGCCGGGGGCAGTCGGGGATGGTGTCGGGGGCGTTGAGAGCCCGTGCGAACAGACGGGCCATCGAAGTTTTGCCGACGCCGCGCGTGCCGCAGAAGAGGTAGGCATGGTGCAGGCGATCGGTGGCGATGGCGTTCTTGAGCGTCTGCGCGATCGGCTCCTGCCCCACGACATCATCGAAGGACTGCGAGCGGTATCGGCGTGCCAGAGCGGTATAGGACATGGCGGTCAGGTATCAGCGTTCAGCAATCAGCCAAAAACCACACGGCTGACGGCTGATGCCTGATGGCTGAAAGCTCCTCATTTTCGTCCCATCGGCGAGCGACCAGGACACCAACGGCACCGGGCGACGGCCGCTTATGGCTGCTGTCTTCCGACCCTGACCAGATTCACGGGTAGCCCGTGCATCGGGCCCGGCCGCTCGCCGATGGGACGAAGCATCCCAATATAGCTTGCCCGCCCCCATGAATCAAAACCGCGATTCGTCCACCATGATCCGCTCCATCGGCCCCCGCATCCGCATCATCACCCGACCGACCAGCATCATCGCCACCGCCGCGAGCCCCGCTACGAATCCCCACCACAATCCCACCGCGCCGATCCCCCGACCGAACGCCAACTCGATCCCGACCGGCGTCCCAATCAGCCAAAGCCCCAGCAGATTGATCACCATCGGCCCCCGCGTGTCGCCCACCCCGCGTAATACACCCGTCGCCACCGTCTGCAATCCGTCGAACACCTGAAACAGTCCCGCGATCGGAATGAGCAAGGCCGCCAGCGCGACCGCGGGTACGTCATCCGTGAACATCCGTGCCAGTTCGGCCGGGATGCTCACGAATAAAACCGCCGTCCCCGTCATGAACGTCGCCCCCAGCGCCAGCGCCCCCGCCGCCGCTCGTCGCGCCTTGCTCGCATCGCCTTCGCCGATCGCCTGTCCGACCCGCACCGCCGCCGCCTGCGAAATACCCAACGGCACCATGAACGTCAGCGCCGCCAGATTCAGCGCCATCTGATGCGCCGCCAGTTGCGTGACCCCCAGCGCGCCCATCAGGATCGCCACCAGCGCGAACGCCCCGTGCTCCGCCGACATGTGCGCCCCGATGGGCAGGCCGATCTTGAGCATGCGCTTCAACGGCCCGATCGCCGTCGCCTCCCGACGCCACGGCCGCACCAGTCCGCGCAGCGTCCCCCAACTCAGCCCCGCCAGCATCCCCGCCATCACCCATCGGCAAACCACCGTCGCCCATGCCGACCCCGCCACGCCCATCGCCGGCATCCCCAGCTTCCCGTAAATCAACACCCAGTTCGCCAGCCCGTTCGCCCCGTTCGCCACTACCACCGCCCAGACAATCGGCCGCACCGTGTCCATCCCCTGCAGCGCCGACCGCAACACCACAAACGCAAAAAACGGCAGCATCCCCGCCATGCAGATCCAAACATACACCCCCGCCCCGCTCACCAGTTCCTCCGGCTGCTGCAATCCCGCCAACACCCCCCGCACCGGGACCATCACCAGCACCGCAGCCCCCGATGTCAACAAGCAAAGCACCAACCCCCGCTGCACCGCCCGCGCCATGCCCTCCTGATCGCGTGCCCCCACCGCCTGCGCCATTACCGGGTCCAACGACATGAGCAGCCCCATGAAAAACATCGACACGCCCCACAAATACTGATTCCCCAGCGCCACCGCCGCTAGCGCCTCCGCCGACAAATGTCCCACCATGATCGTGTCCACCACCCCCATCAACATCATCCCCACCTGCACCAACACCACCGGCCCCGCCAGCCGCAACAACCCCCCAAACTCCTCACGACTCGGCCACACCGATGGCATAAACACCTCAATTGTGCCGCACCCCGACCGACGCGACGCCCCCAAGTTTAGGTCAACGCGCTCGCCTCCGGCTCGCGGCCAAACAATCGCTTTGCGCTTCCACTCCCCACTCCCAACTCCTCACTCCATCGTTCCCCCTCTGCGTATCGCCCCCTTGCCAAACTTCCCCGTAATCTGATCCGTCACGCTGTCCATGCGTTTGCGTTTCTCCGCCGCCGCGTCGGTGAACAAGCCCATCTGGGCTTCGCCCGCGATGAGCTGCTGCGCCTGCATCCCGATGAGCCGCACGGGTTGATACGACGACTTCGCCCAGCGGTCGAACAACGTGGACGCCGCCTGCCAGAGCACGTCCGTCGCGTCCGTCGGCGAATCGAGCGCCATCGACCGTGAAATCGTCTGAAAGTCCCCGAAGCGAATTTTCAGCGAGACGCTCCGCGTCATGAGCCCCGCCCGCCGCACCCGCCGCGCCACCTGTTCCACCTGCTCGAGCAGCACCCGCCGCACATCCGACGCCTTCTCCAAATCCTGCCCGAACGTCTGCTCGTGTCCGATGCTCTTGGCCGCCCCGTCCGGCGTCACCGCCCGCTCGTCCACCCCGCGACACAGCCGCATGTACCTTTCCGCGTCGCTCCCAAATCGCCCCTTCATCCATTCCGGGGGCATGCGCTTCAAATCCCCGATCGTCTTCACCCCCGCTGCACGCAGCTTCTCCTCCGTGACTTTGCCGACTCCCCACATCCGCCCGATCGGCAGTTTCTCCAGAAATGTCTCGACCTCTTCCGTCTTCACCACCGTCAGCCCGTCGGGCTTGTTCATGTCCGACGCCAGCTTCGCCAGAAACTTGTTCGGCGCCACGCCCACCGACGCCGTCAACTTCAGTTCCTCCCTGATCCGCGCCTTAAGCTGCGCCGCCATCGATTCGCCTGATCCAAACAATCGCTCGCAGCCCGTGGCGTCGATGAACGCCTCGTCCACGCTGACCGGCTCCACCAAGGGCGAAAACGCATCAAGTATCGCGAACATTTGCTTCGACACCTCCCGATACCGGCTTCCCCGCACCGGCACGACGATCGCCTGCGGACACAACCGCCGCGCGATCGCCATCGGCTGCGCCGAATGACACCCGAACGGCCGCGCCTCATAGCTCGCCGTCGCCACCACGCCGCGCGGCCCGTCGTATCCAATCAAAATGGGCTTCCCCCGAAGCTCCGGCCGATCCAACTGCTCAATCGCCGCGAAAAACGCATCCATGTCCACATGCAAAATGGTGCGCTCGACGGCCATCGTCACATCCGCCGCTTGCGGCTTCGCATCGTCCGCGATTACGTACTGCTCTTCCCTTCATCCCCCGCGATATTCTTGCGCATCAAGGTATCCGCCTGAATGTTGCGGTAGCGCATGTAGTCCATGATCCCCATGTTCCCGCTGCGGAAGCTCTCGGCGATCGCCTTGGGAATCTCCGCCTCGGCGAGAACGACCAGCGCACGGTTCTTCTGAACCTCCGCCTGAAACTCCTGCTCGGCCGCCACGGCCGCGGCGCGCCGCTTCTCGGCCTCCGCCTGGAAGCGCCGCTTGTCCGCCTCGGCCTGATCCGCCTGCAATTTCGCGCCGATGTTCTCGCCGACGTCGATGTCGGCGATGTCGATCGAAAGAATGTCGAACGCCGTCCCGGCGTCGAGGCCCTTCTGAAGCACCGTCTTGGAAATGCGGTCCGGGTTCTCGAGCACGGCTTTATGACTCGACGCCGAGCCGATCGTCGTGACGATGCCTTCGCCGACGCGGGCGATGATGGTTTCTTCGGTGGCGCCGCCGACGAGCCGGGCGATCGAAGCGCGCACCGTCACACGGGCGCGGGCCTTGAGCTGAATGCCGTCCTGCGCGACGGCGTCGATCGTGACGCGGCCGGAATTGGCGCTGGGGCAGTCGATGACCTTGGGGTTCACGCTGGTCTGCACGGCGTCGAAAATATCGCGCCCCGCCAGATCGATCGCGCAGGCCGTGTCCCACGGCAACTCGATTTTCGCACGGTCCGCCGCGATCAGCGCATTGATCACATTCGTCACGCGTCCCCGCCGTCCGCCCACCGCCAGGTAGTGCGTCTCAAGCTGATTCGTCGAGACATGAATCCCGGCTTTGACGGCCGTGATGCGTGCGCGGACGATTTCGTTGGGGTCCACCTTGCGGAACTTCATGCCGATCAGTTCAAAGAACCCGACCCGCGCGCCCGAGAGCAACGCCTGAATGTACAGGCCGAGGTAGTTGAACATCAGCATGGCCAGCGCGAGGCCTAAGATGATCAGGATAATGATCACGCCGTAGAGAATGATCTCACCGAACGCGGCCAGTGTGTATTGCATGGGTGAATCCCCTGTGAGGAGTACGTCGTGCCTGTCATTATGCGCTGTCTGGTCGAGCCGGGCAAACGTCAGAGCGTGCGGCGTTGCGTCAGTTCGTGTACCACTTTGCCGTTCACATCATGCAGGCGCAGCGCGATCGTGCTCGCGCCGGCTTCGGGTTTGAGCGTCAACGACAGGAAACCGCCGCCGACGCGGTGGAATTTGTGAATCTTCGGGTCGTATCCCGGCGATCCGCCGGCGTGCGAATCCGATGCCGCGCCCACCGAAAACTCGACGAGGCCGGTCTTGGGGTGGACCGAGTGATATTGCCAGTGCCGGTCGCCGCAGATGACGAAGAAATGATCGGGGGCATGCTGCTGAATCCATCCTCGGATTTCATCGCCCTCGTATTTGAAATTGTCGTTGGCGAGATTGTCGTGCTTGCCCTTGCGGTCCGGGCCGACGAGCGGCGTGGGGCTCACCAGAATCTTCCATGTCGCATCACTTTCGGCGATCGTCTTCCTGAACCATGCCTTCTGTTCCGCCCCCCAGATCGTCTTGGCCGGGCCGTCGGGCATCGTGTTGGGCGAACGATCGTCGCGCCCCTCCGCGAGCCATATCTGAAGATCGCGGCCCCATCGAATCGTGCGATACGAAGGCCCGCCGCTCATCGGCGCCTGCTGGCGGAAAATCGCCTGACCTTCCGCGAACGTCAGATCGCCCAGCCGCTCGCCCGGCCAGGAATCGTCGCGCAGCGTGTCGTGATCATCCTTGAGCCAGTACGTGCCGAAGTTGCTCGTAAACGAGCGAAGCCGCGGCAAGCTGAACATGCGCTCCCAGTGATAGCGGGCGAGCCGCTCCGTCATCGCGCTCGGCGCTTCGTTGTCGTAATACACCAGATCGCCGGTCAGGCAGGTGAATTTTGGTTCAAGCGCCGCCATCGACGGATAGATCGGATGCCCGTCCGCATGATCGCGGTCGTGATACATCTGACACGTCATGATGCACGCCGTCATGTCCGTCGGCGTCGCGACCGCCATCGCCGTCTCGAATCGCCCGCGCTGCGCGGCGTGCAACACTTTGCCGTCCGGTTCGGCGGTCTGACTTTCGTAGAAATAGACGGAGCCGGGCTTCAAATCCGTCAGGTCGAACTGATGAATGAAGTCGCCGGCCGCATCGACGTCGAACCAGTCGGTTGAGATCGCATCACTCAGATCGTCGCGCAACCCGTAGCGCAGGCGCACGCGTCCCGCCATGCCCGGACACGCCCCGTGCATCGCGTCGACCGCCTCATCCGCGTAATGCTGCGCCTTGTTCGGATTCGCCCGCCCCGTCGGCTCGTCGCCGCCGCTGTTACGTTCCGGCCGCTGCGTCACGCGCGCCCACACGCGGGCGGTCGTCGGCGTCGCTTCGCCGGCGCGCGTGCCCATCGCCTGATGCGCCGCGGCCGACGCCTCGCCGCGCGCAATCGACGGGTCCGTCAGCGATGATCCGTCAATCAGCGAGCCCATCGCCGCGCCCGCCGCGCCGGCGATGAACGTCCGCCGGGAGACGCCGCGTGTTTCGTCACGTCGCGATGCCATGTCGTTCGCCTCGTTGATGGAATCGATATCAACCGCTGACGGCCGCCGCCACGTTTTCGACGTCGACCGGCCGAATGATCCCGCTTTCGGTGATGATCCCGGTGATCAATTCCGCCGGCGTGACATCGAAGGCGGGGTTGTAGACGTTGACCCCCGCCGGTCCGCCCACTTCGCTCCCCGCCCGCTGCTCGATCGGAATCTTTGCCCCGCTTTCGCAGGTCAGATCGAACGTGCTCGACGGAGCGGCGATGTAGAAGGGAATGTGGTGATGTTTGGCGAGCACCGCCACGCCGTAGGTCCCGATCTTGTTGGCGGCGTCGCCGTTGGCGGCGATGCGGTCGGCGCCGGTGATGACAAGCCCGATGCGCCGTTCGCGCATGACCTGCGCCGCCATGGAGTCGGTGATGAGCGTCACGTCGATGCCCGCCTGACTCAATTCCCATGCGGTCAATCGCGCCCCTTGGAGCAATGGGCGGGTTTCGTCGGCGAAGACGCGGAACTTCACGCCCGCCTCATGCGCCAGATACATCGGCGCCGTTGCGGTCCCGATGCCCGCCGTCGCCAGCGCGCCGGCGTTGCAGTGCGTCAATACGCCCGTGTCGGGCTTGATGAGATGCACGGCTTGACGCCCGATGGCTTCGCACATGGCGGCGTCCTGAGCGTGAATCGCGCGGGCTTCGTCGAGCAGGCGCGCCGGGTCATCGGTGTTGAGATTGCGAAGTCGGTCGATGGCCCAGAAGAGATTGACGGCGGTGGGCCGGCTCGTGGCGAGGTAGGCCGCGGCGGCGGGCAAGTCGTCGCTCTGTGCGCCGATGACGCATCCGTACGCCGCCGCCACGCCGATCGCCGGCGCCCCGCGCACGCTCAGATTCCGAATCGCCCGCCACACCGACTCGACATCGCGGCAGTGCAGCTCGGCGAGTCGGCCGGGCAACTGCGTCTGATCGATGAGGCGAAGGTAACCCGTCGCCGCATCGCCGATCCATTCCACCGGACTGGGGCAGCGTGTTGGCATGCGATCATCATACGCCAATCCGACCCGCCTCACACCTCGACCGCGACGCCCGCATGCGTGAACAAGAGCGTCGCACGAATCGCCTTCGGATCCAGCTCGTACATCGCCGCCGCCGCCCTGCGATACGCGGCGATCTGCGGACGGTAGAACTCGGTGATGTCCGTCACATCGTCGGCCGCGTCGGTCTTGAAGTCGATGATGTGCGCGTGCGTCACCTGCCCGTCCATTTCCGTGAGCACCAGCCGGTCGAACAGGCCCGTCATCATCACTTGTCCATCCCGCACGGCGAAGGGCGCCTCGCGCAGTACGCGCACCGCGCCCGCCGGGCGCGTAAGCAATTCGCGCACCGCCGGCTTCTCGACGATCTTCACAAGCACTTCATCCGTGATGACCGCGTCGTCGAGCCATTCGATGCCTTCCAGCAGTTCGTGCGCCTGCGAGCCGTACGCTCGCCCGCCCCGCCCCAGTTGCATCAGCTTCGCCATCTCCGTCGCCGTCCCGCCTTCCATCTGCGACGGCGACCGCCGCTGGAGCAGTCGGCGATGGGGCGAAGCAGGCAGGTCCAGCGTGATCGTGCGAAGCTCGATGCCCGGCGCGGCGTCGTCTCTCTTTTTGGCGCGTCGGTGCCAATCTGCACCGCCGCGCTCCCAGAGCGTCGCCTCCGGCGCGGCGGCATCGAGCGACAGTGCTTCGCGGATGATCCCGGCGGGCGTGAGTTTCGCGTCCTTGTCCGATGGCCGCAGCATCATGTACAGCGCATGCCGCGCCCGCGTCATCGCCACATACAGCACGCACAGCGACTCGCCGAACACCACCCCCGCCGCATGGTCATACACCTGCCGCACATCGTCATCGAGCAGACGCGCCGTCTTGTTGGGATAGCGGATCATCCGACCCGGCGGCTCGTCGGCTTTTTCGCGCGCCCAAAGCAGCGACTGCATCGCGCTCAAGCCCATCGACCCGTCCAGCTCCGGCAGCACCACGATGTCGAACTCGAGGCCCTTGGATTGATGCACCGTCACGACGCGCACGTCGCTCGCCGTCGGGTCCGCCACGCGTTGCCCTTCGACGATGCGCACAAAATCACCCGGCCGGACCGTGGCGTCCGCTTCGTACTGATGCGCCGTCTCGACAAGCTGTCCGAGGCGCAGCACATCGCGCGCATCGCATGATGGACCCAAACGCCGGGCCCATTCGTCGAGTGTCGCCCCGTATCCGTGCTGCATCAGCGATCGCCGCACGTTGAGCGCGATGCGACGCGCCGATGACTCCGACAGATCGTGCAGCCCGATCATCTCGCCCACCGGCGATTTCATCACATGAAACGCCGCCGCCGAATCGCCCGGATGGTCCGCCAGTTTCAAGAGCGAAAGCACGGTCGAAACCGCCGGCGAATCGGTCAGCGGGTTGCCCCCTTCTTCGGAGGCGCGGATGCCGTCGTCACCGCGGCGCAGTTCGTAGATCAACCGGGCGACCGTATCATTGGTCCGCACTAATACGCCGATCGATCGACCGGGGCAATCGCGGGCGATCGCCTTGATGCGCGCGGCGGCGTACGCCGTGTCGATGCACTTGGCTCGCCAACCGCGCCCATCCTCCGGCCCCGTCTCGATGCATACGTATCCCGGCTGCTTTTGGTCGTGCGCCGCGTGCTCACGGAAGCGCGACGCCCACCGCTGCGCCCCTGCGCTGTAATCCGACGGCACCGCCGCATTCGTCGCCACGGATGCGAACACCGCGTTGACCGTGTCGACGACCGGCTGACTGCACCGACGTGTCTTGTCCATCGTCGTCGTGCGGATCTGCGGCCAGTTCTCCTCGAGTGTGTCGAAAATCTCCGCCTGTCCGCCGCGCCAACCGTAAATCGCCTGCTTCACATCGCCGACGCAGAAGAACGACCGCTCCATCCCCGACTGCGACAGAATCTCGCCCGCCATCGGGTGCAGCACGCGCCATTGCTCGAACGACGTATCCTGAAATTCGTCGAGCATCAGGTGCGCGATCCTCCCGTCGAGACGGTAGTACAAGTCGTCGAGGTCGACGCGCTCGCCTCCGTGGGCCAGCTCATGCGTTACATCCGCAAACTGCATCGTGCCCGTCGATCGCCGCATCTTTTCATATTGCCCGTCGAAGCGCTTAAGCAGCTCAAACGTCGCGCGCGTGCGGTCGCGCAGACGGTTGAGCAGCACGTTGCCGGCGTGAATGATCAGCGGTTCGAACACCTCGGCGACGTCGTCGGTGATCTCCTTGCCGCTGTAGCTGTCCTCGCCTGCGAGCATCTTCGCCGCGATGCCGCTTTGAAGCAGTGTCTCCCAATCCTGCAACTGGGCGGCGTGAATCGTCCGCTCCTTGTCTTTTTTCCATGCCGCCACCGGCGTCCCCTTCTGCGTCGTCGGCAAATCCATTTCCGCCAGCGCTTCGATCGCCTTTCGCAATTCTTCGATCGGCCGGGTCGGGCGTTCTTCGAGCCATTGCCACGCCGCCGGGTCCGGCTGCTCGCGATACGCCTGATGCAGCGCCGTGACGACATTCATGATCTGATCGTGCACGCCGCGTTTCACTTCGCCGGGATTGAGCAGGCGCACCAGATTGACGAGTGTCCGAGGGTCTTCGGAGCCGAGGATCGCCCGGACGGCATCGACCTGCATGCGCCGCTGCTGGATCGCGTCGACGATGCGCCACGTCGCCGGCAGGTTCAGCTCCAGCGCGAACGAACGGGCGATGCGGATGAAGAAGCTGTCGAGCGTACCGATGCTCAATCGATGCAGATTCCGTGCGACCTTCGCCAGTAATATCAGCGACGAACCGTCGCCTTTTTCCGCCGCCTCGGCGAGCCGGCTCAGCACACGATCGCTGATTTCCCCCGCGGCCTTCCGCGTGAAAGTCGTGGCGAGAATTCGCTGCGGCGACTCGCCGGCTTTGAGCAGACCGATGAAGCGCTCCGAGAGCTGATACGTCTTGCCGGTCCCGGCGGACGCGCGAATCAACAGCGGTGAGAACGGCTCGCTCATGACTCGTCCTCGCCTTCCGCTTCGTCGCCGGCGGCGATGAACTGCTCCACGCCGCAGATCGCCGCGAAATCGTCGAACACGATGCCCTCGCTCGGCGGCCAGAAGACTTCATCGCGGATCGCCCGGATGATGTCCCGGGCCGTCTCGTCCGCATGGCGCAGATCGTCGTCGGTCCACTCCGCGATCGCCGCCCGCACCAGATGTTCGGACTTGGGCAGGAGGATGTAGCCGAGCCGCACCGCGCCGCGATAGCCCATCGACGCCGCCAGATACCGATACAGCGGCAACTGGAGATCGATCCATTCACCGCTCTTTTTGCGGTGCGCCTTCTCGGGGTCGTCGCCGACGTCGCCCGTCTTGTAGTCGAAGACGACGACTTCGCCGGTGCGTTCATGGACGTCGACGCGATCGATGCGGCCGGTCAGACCCATGGGCTTGTCATCGACGTTGATCGACACGCCATGCTCACGCCGGACAGCGTGCTCCACATGCTTCGTCGCAATCCGCCAACCCTCGCTCGCCCACTCGGCCTGCCATGCGGCGAAGGCATGAAGCCGGGAGCGCAATTGCTCGACCTGCACGCGCACCGCAGGCAGCGCCTCAACGCCGACAAGATGCGCCGCGGCCCGATCCAGCAGTTTGTCGAGCGATTTGGCGATGACCTTGGCGTCGACGGCATGAGCCGCAGGCCCGCGGCCGAATTCACTAAGCACCTCGTGCGCGAGCGAGCCGAACGCCCCGCCGTCCAGTTCCTCGATCTGATCGTCGAGCGTGGTGAGCCCGAGCACGTGACCAAGATAGAAGCGATAGGGACAGGCGATGTACGCACGAAACGCAGTGACGGACAGCGACGTGATCGGCTCGGCGAGCGGGTCCGGCGGCGGCGGCACCTTGAAGGCGCTGGCAACGCCGTGCGGTGAGACGGGGGCGCTGACGAGGCGTGCGGCGGAGGCGTGATGAAACAGGCCGACGCGCCGCGGCAGATCGGCGTCATCGCAGGCGAACATGAGCCGACTCGGCAGCAGCGGATCGCCCTGCGCCCCGCGACGACCGGCGATCAGATGCATCCGCCGGCGGGAGGCGAGCATGGCGGACAAGGCGTAAGCGTCACGGGCGTATCGACGGCGATTGTCGATGAGCCCCAGATGGCGACGCATCGCATCGGGCAGAAATCGGTCGGCATTGACGGACGCGGGCAGGCGGCCTTCGTTGAAGCCGGTGATGATGAGCACGGCGGCGTCATCAAGTTGAAGCTCCAGCGGGCCGAGCAGTTCGATCGCCGCTTCGTCGGCCTCAGGGGCGATCGGCTCGCGCAGGACGGCATGCGCGATCAACATTCGAAGGGCCCGGGCGATGGTGACCGGCTCGTCGAGATCGGCGGGCAATTCGAGCATTTCATCAAGCACCTCGCGCACGCGCTGACACGCTTCGATGATCAGCCGATGCGATTCGACGCCCCGGTCGAGCGGATGACGCCCGTAAAGGCGGATCATCAATTGCGCCAGCGGCGCGGCCCACTGGCGCAGCGGATGCGGCGTGTCGCTCAGGTCCGCGAGCAGACCCACATGCACCGCGTCATACACCGACTTGAGCCGCGCCGCTGTCGATTCCTCACCGAGCCACCGCCCGGTGAGCCGCACCTGAAGGTATCGGTTGTAGTAGTCATCCATCAGCGTCAACCAGTCGTCGATGCCCTCCGCGGCGAGTTGATCGCGCAGGTAGTCTTCGACATCGGGGTGGCGCAGGAGCGTGGCGAAGTCGGTGTAGCGACGATGCTCGAGCCAGTCGGCGAGCGCGGCGAGGAAACGCAGCGGCGAAGTACGAGCGACTTCAACGCCGCCGGCGGAGCGTGCCGCGGCGCCGTGCGCCTTTAAGCGCTGCTCCAGGTGCGGGCCCACTTCATCATCGCACACGCCGATCGTGATCTGATCGGCGCTGACGGGCGGATCGAGGTCGGCGAGATGACACACCACCGCCGCCGCCTGATCGGCGGGACGATCGACGACTTCGATCAGGGCGTCGGGCAGATTGACCTTCACCTCGTGCCAGACATCAATGCGCAGGCAGCCCAGTACATCGAAATCGTCCGTGCGATCGGGGGGCGCGTGAATCAGTGCGATGGCGCGATCGGCGACGGCTTCGATCGCGCGGCGCTGGAGCGTGTTCAGGTCGGCGAGCGCGATGAGCACGAGCGGACCGCCGTCGCGCGGCTTGCCGGTCCGCACGGCGGCGGCGCGATGGGCCTGCAAATCGACGAGTTTGACGCGCTGCAACTCGTCAAAGTAATGCGACTGGATCGCCGCGAGCGCGGCCCAGCGTTCGCCTTCCCGAAAGTCGGGCAGCGACGCGGCTCGATCGGCGACGGCTGCGAAGTCCAAACCATTGGCGGCGACGGTCTCGTAGAGTTGATCGAGTTCACCCGCCAGCGCGTGGACATCGTCGGGCAATTCGGGCACAAGGTCATGAAGAATGTCAACATCGGTGCGGATCAAGGCGCGGGACCATGCCAGCCGCCGAGCGACGTCGCCGGCGGGGTTCATCGGCGGCGGGTAAAGATGGTCGATGATCTGCCCGGCGGTGATGAGGCGAGGCGGGGTGAAAATGGTACGGGTGGCGGCGGCGGATTCAACGAGCAGTTCGAGCAATCGCCGGCCGGCGCGCGAGCCGGGCAGCGCGACGGTGACGTCTCGCATCTGCGGACCGAGATGGCGAAGCAGCCAAGACGCCGCGGCGGGCAGACACGCGGCGTCCCAACCCAGAAATTCACGTCGCATCGGCATCGTGAGAGTGTACCGAAGCCGGCGGGTGACGCCAGTGTGTGCATTGCCCGCGATTTGATACACTATCCGCCCTTATGGCCCGCAAAGCAAAACAAATGACCTATGCCGCCAGCGGTGTGGACATCGACGCCGGCGACCTGATGGTGCAGATGATCCGTCGCCACATGCAGCGGACCTACGGCCCGCGCGTGATCGATCAGCACGGCGGTTTCGCCGGTCTTTTCTCGCTCGATTACCGGGAGAAGCTGCTCAAGCGCCACTACAAGGACCCGGTGCTCGTCGCCTGTACGGACGGCGTGGGCACCAAGGTCAAGCTCGCGGCGCAGATGGGCGTGTATGACACGGTCGGCATCGATCTGGTGGCGATGAGCGTCAACGATCTGATCGTCGGCGGCGCGGAGCCGCTCTTGTTTCTCGATTATCTGGCGGTCAACAAGCTCGACCCGCAGCAGGCGACGGACATGGTCAAGGGCGTCGCGGACGGATGCGTTCAGGGCGGATGCGCCCTGCTCGGCGGGGAGACGGCTGAGATGCCGGACGTTTACGCCAAGGGCGAATTCGACATGGCGGGCTTCGCGGTCGGCGTCATCGAGCGGCGGCGCGTCATGGACGGCAAGAAGCAGGTGCGCAAGGGCGACATCGTGCTGGGCCTCGAATCGTCGGGCATTCATTCCAACGGTTACTCGCTGGTCCGCGCGATCGTGGATAAGAAGAAGCTCAAGCTCGACAAGGTGTACCCGGAGCTGGAGACGGACAAGACGTTGGGCCAGGTGCTTTTGACGCCGACGCGGATCTATGCGAAGGCGATCATGAGCGTGCTGCACTATTACCGCGTCAAGCGCGTCATCAGCGGCATGGCGCACATCACCGGCGGCGGCCTCGTGGGCAACGTCAACCGCGTATTGCCCAAGAATATGGACGCCAAGCTGGAACGGAAAAGCTGGACCGTCCCGCCGATTTTCCGGTTCCTGCAGAAGCACGGCAACGTTGCGCAGGACGAAATGGACCGCGTGTTCAATCAGGGCATCGGGTATTGCGTGATCGTCCGCCCGCCGTTCGCCAAGTCGGTCAAGAAGCAGCTCGAAGCGGCGCATCAGAAGGTGCACGTGCTGGGCAAGATCGTCGCGGGATCAGGGGAAGTGAAAATCGTCTGACGCGATTGGAATTCACGACAAAATAGAAGAAGCCCGCGGTTGAAGACCGCGGGCTTCTTTGTTGATCATGACATCGCATGATGAGGTTCAGCGGCGGCGGCGCGTGAGCATGGCGGCGCCGAGGCCGAGCATGAAAATGACGGACGACGGATCGGGAATCGGGGCCAGGAGCGCGGCGACCATGTTGGCGGCGATGAAGTCGCCCAGTTCATTGGCGGGCGGATCGCCGACGCCGTTCCAATTAGAGAGCGGCTCATGATTTTCCGGGTCGTAGGCGCCGGTGTACTGGAAGAATTCGTAGCGGCGGATGACGGCTTTGTCATTGGCGCCGACGGGCTTTTCATTCATGCCGATGACGCCGCCTTCGAGCAGCTCCCATTCCGTTTCGACTTCCGCCGCCTCCTGCGGGACGATACCGGCGCCTTCATGCGACATCAGGTCGGCGAGATCGATCAAGTGGTCCATCTCGGTTTCGTAGACTTTCATCCAGAGGGAGTCGGGAAGTTGGAACTGCACTTCGTTCTCGGGCGCTTGGACCGCGGCCTGAAGCATGGCCTGCCCGCCGGGGTTGGCGGGGGGAACGAAGTTCCAGGTCGGGTTGGGGATACTCAGGGGCGAGCTGTTGATTCGGGAGTATGAGCCGTCGGAATTCTTGTTGAGCCAGAACGTGCGGGTCGCGGTGGGCTGCGTGACGACGCCGAACCCGAAGTGTTCGCAATCGGGCAGGTTCACGCAGAAGTGCCCGTTGGTGCTCTGCGGATTGGCGTTGGGGTTGACGGTGGTGTGGGCGACGTTGGAACTATCGACGAAGAAATAATCTTCGTAGGTCAGGCGGACGCCAAAGTTCGATCCGCCGTTGTTGTACTCGGTGATGTTCTTGATGTTGTAATGGGATGGGAAATTGTCGAAGACATCGCTCATGTGGAGGCCTTCGAGCTCGATCTCAAATCCTTCGGCGGGCTCGGGGGTTTCGTTGTAGCAATCGAAGTTGGAGAGCGTGCCGAAGATGACGGCCTACGCCGGTGGCGCGAACAGCGCGAAGGTTGTCGCCCCCGCCAGAACCAATCCGCGCCCGAGGAAAGAGCGCAAGCAAGGCGGGACTGCTTTTTTAAGTGTTGTCAATGATCTTCACAGCTCAGCGGCGGCGGAAGAAGGCGGCGGCGATGGGGACGAGAAGCGCGAGCGTCGCGGGCTCGGGGATCGCGCTGATCCGCCCGTCCTGATTGAACACTGCGGCGTTCGTCGCGGCGTCCATGAGCGTCCATTCGTCGATCGGCTGGTCATCGGTATCGAACACGTCGATGCTCGTCAGATTGAACGTGTTGGCGAAGTTGGCGAAGCCGGTGAAATTCGTAGAGCCCGGAACGCCGGCGTCCTGGGTGATGACCCCGGCGGCGGCGTAGAAGAGGATGTCCAACGGCGATGCGGTGGAACCGGTGTAGGTGAAGCTGTAGGTGCCGGCGCCGACGGCGTGCAGGGCATCGGAGCCAAAGACGTCAAAGAACGATCCGGAACCGGGCGTGAACGCACGGGCAAGGAAATCGACGCGTCCCAGCGCCAGGCCGAAGGGCGACGATTCGGTGCCGGTCACGGTGAAATTGAACACGACGCGGCCGGGCGTCTGCGCGCTGGAGAAGAAGGCCTGCGTCCGGCTGCCGCGCGAAGCCACGACGTTGTAGCCGAAGTTCGCCACGGAGTTGGTGATGCTTGCGGTGGCGGCGACGCGGGCGTGACCGAATGCGTCGAGCGCGGCGAAGGCGCTGTAGCTCAAGCTCGAGCCGCTGGCGCTGATAGTACCCGATTCGCTGGCGATGGGCAGGTTGCCGCTGCTGCTGCCGGTGCGGCCGGCCTCGTTGAGGATGTTGCCCGCCGGCTCCTTGATTTCAGCGTAGGCCTGAAGGTGAAAATACTGGGCGGCCATCGGATTGCCGTTGTCGTTGCTGATGAGGACGGCTTGCGCGGACCCGGGCGCGATCGAAATCCAGATCGCGGCGCCAAGCCCCAGCAGCCAATGCCACGGCGCAACGACATTGCGGAGCGACACATTCGATATCATCTTGCGACTCCCATTGTTTGATAAAATTGTCTGTCTGGAAAATCATCATCCTCAAGAGCCGGCCTCGGAGACACCCCGACGTCGCTCTATGGATTTGATAACTAAAGTATGGCAAGTTGGTTCGGTGTGGTCAATCGAAATCCGGTTTTGTCAGATCCGAGCGGAATGGGGCGGGCCGGTGCGGAAATAAAAAGAGCTTCGCAACCGTTGGGTTGCGAAGCTCATAAAGTCGGCGATACCTACTTTCCCGGCGAGGCCAGTATCATCGGCGATACGCGCTTAACTTCCGAGTTCGGGATGGGATCGGGTGTCTCCACGTATCTGTTCGGTCACCGACAAGCGTGGCCTGGCACTTTCGGGCCGGGCCACGTGAATGTTCAGTGGCAAGTCTGGAATGGGCATTCCTCACATCCGGTTTGAGCCGGTGTATGTTGAACGCGGGGTAATGCATAGGTGATTGGGCGTTGATAGACATCGACGCAAAGTCGATGTGATCAAGCAATCGACCGTTAGTACTGGTCACCTTAAGGTATTTCGACCCTTACAGCTCCAGCCTATCAACCGGGTGGTCTACCCGGGGTCTTTCGGACCGAAGTCCATGCATTCCTTATCTTGAGGGGGGCTTCCCGCTTAGATGCTTTCAGCGGTTATCCCTGCCGTACTTAGCTACCCAGCGATGCACTTAGCAGTGCAACTGGCGCACCAGGGGTACGTCCAACCAAATCCTCTCGTACTATGGTTGAAGCCTCTCAGGAATGCTACGCCCACGGCGGATAGGGACCGACCTGGCTCACGCCGGTCTGAACCCCGCTCGCGTACCGCTTTAATCGGCGAACAGCCGAACCCTTGGGACCGCCTTCAGCCCC
>WGMD01000040.1 GCA_016125255.1 Planctomycetota bacterium
CATCAAGATGACGAGCTTCGACCGTCAACAGATCGATGCGATCCGAAAGGAACTGAATCAGACCTTCAACACCCAACACCAACCCGCCGTCCAGACACCCGCCCCTTCACGAATTTACAGCACGACAGGGACTTGACCCCCGCCTCCAACCCGACCAAGTCAAACACTACCACGGCCGACTCAAGGAGTATGAGCAGAACAAACTGAAGTACTGATGGATTCGCAGATTTCATCTGTCGACCAAACGCGCAATGAACAAGAAACTTGACGAAGAACGCACCATCAACTGTGATGTTGGACCGCGGTCGGACCTACAACGCTGGAACTAGATATAGGAAGTCGACAAATGATTCTCGAATCAATCCAACCAAGACATTTCGGACCCTTTGGACCGCATGAGAAGCTAAAGTTGCAGTCCGATGTGACCGTACTGACTGGCGCTAATGATTCGGGCAAATCCATGCTGTTGCGCCTAATCGCTTTGATGTGCAAAGACTCTCAAACTGGAGCGTTTTTAGAATCAGATGTGAATAATGACTATCAATCTGCTGCCATCGAACCTTGGTCGAAGGATAGCAAGATCGGATGCTTAGCAACATTTAATGTCGTCAATTCCCCCCTTCGCGCCGCTGCAGGCTTGCCAATCGCTCCTGAATTCGTGCGTGTAGATGCAGAAGTCTCATTGGTGAAGGAGCGGTTTCAGATTGTCGCAAAGAGACATCACAAAGCCGATGGGACGTCAATCAAAAGCTCAAACCCGATACAGACAATGCCGAAAACTATTTGTCTACCTCGTGTCGGCAAGCCCACGCTCCGAGACGAGATTGAACTCAAGAATCCGACTCTCGTCGAAAGAGAATTGCTTGAGGTTGCATTCGACTCCCCGTATTCGACTTCACGGTGGGAAGGATTTAGTGCGACGAAACTCGACGGTGCGTTACTTCAAGGCCAAGAGCGACTCAACCGCGCGCTTTCTCGCCTCTTCCCACGCCAATCTCCATTCACCTTTCAATTGCGGCCAACGAGTTCACACACTGTAATAGTACACCTGATTGATTCGCACGGCACCGTTACGCGGCCGACTCAACGGGGACGTGGGATTCAATCAATCTTGTCAATCGCCGGCGTCTTATTACGAGCCGTCGAATCAAAAGAGAACGTCATTATCCTGTATGATGAGCCCGAGGAATCGCTACACGCCGATTCGCAGCATCTGCTTCGAACTATCCTAGAAGAAGTAGCAGCTCACCCACTCATTCAAGTGATTTACGCGACGCATTCTCCGGCAATGATCAATCCGATGCGCCCAGAGTCAATCCGTCTAATACGACGAGTCGGCAACTCAGGTATAGGTGCGAGCAAGATCGAGCATCGACCATGTGACCGCGGGTTTCAGGCAGTTCGTGCAAGTCTAGGCATGGTCGCTACGGACAGTTTGTTCTTCGCTCCAGTAACACTTCTGCTTGAAGGCGTCACTGAGCAAATCTGCATACCGCTTTTAGTTTCGATGATTGACGAGGCCAAACACTATCCAGAAGCATCGATGTTGCTTTCCCGAGTCGCGATGTGGGATTTCGATGGGTGCGACTATGAGAAATGTTGCGGCTTTGCTAAAGCACATGGCGCCACTCCGGTCTTGTTGCTGGATGGCGACAAGAAGAACGAATATTCGCAAAAGCTGCAACGGAGCAGTCCGGCCCTTGAAGGTGTTCCCGTGATATTCTTCGAAAATTCTGAGGAATTTGAAGACATTATTGGTTTGGCAAGTTATGTCAATGCAATTCACAAATTGCAAGAGTCAGAAGAGGCGCGATCGAAAGTATCACTTGAGTCCTTTAATACTTGGCTTAGTCGGCAGAGTGAACGCACTCACTTTAAGCCTCGTACGAAGCAAATTGCTGGTTGGCTGCGGAACCTAAACATTCCATACCATAAGGCCGAGGCAATGTATCTCGCAATTGCTAATACGCCGATCGATCAAATTACGACCACAAAAATCATTGAGTTGCTCAACAAAATCACAGAAAAGCTACAAGCATGTAGCAAATAGAGTGCGAACCCACCACGTCAGCGAGGTAGTATGGGTCAAGCGCAGCGGACCCGTCACGCGAGACGTGGAAGCTTGGCGCGGTCGGTCAGCGCATTGGCGTGAGTGGGTTGGGCGGTTGGGGCGATCCGCTGTTGTGTTGTGATGGTTCGGCTGGCGTGGTGGGTCCGCTGCGCTTGACGCCACCCTACGAAAGACAGCGGAAGAAAAAAGCCCTCCCGTGATTGGGAGGGCTTGATTGATTTACTTCGGATTTCGAGTTTCGGGTTTCCTGAAGTTGTTCAGGCGAAGCCGTCGGTGTGGCGGACGGAGTCGTGGAGGTCGAGCCACTTGACTTTGTCGGGCCAGAAGGCGTGGCGGAGGGATTCGGGGGGGTGTCCGGGTTCCATGCCGGGGTCGAGACTGGTGCGGGTGATGGCGATGAGGTCGGCGAACTTGGCGTGTCCTTCGAAGGTGAGGGTCAGGGCGGTGCCGCAGTTTTTGCAGCGGTGGCGGTGGACGGTGGGCGAGGAGTCGAAGGTGTCGAGGGACGGGCCCTTGGTCCACTTGAAGCCGGAGCGGGGGAAGATGGAGAGGGTGACGAAGGGGGCGCCCTGGAGGCGTCGGCAGATGGAGCAGTGGCAATGATGGGTGTCGACGGCGGGGGCGGAGATTTCGAAGCGGTTTTGGCCGCAGAAACATCCGCCGGTGATCGGAGACGAAGCCATGAATGGACTCCTGGAAGCAAAAGGTTGCTTGATGGATCTGGCGGGGCCGCTGAAAGCGGGGTGCATCATCGCAGGTTGGTCGGCGGTGTCAAGATGCGTGGGGAGTGGGAGAGGGGCGGGGTTAGCGGAGATGTTTGCGGGGGCGGCGGCGGAGGAGGGGGAGGGACAGGAGGGAGAGGCCGGCGGGGAAGGCGGAAGGGGCGGGGATGACGACGGCGAGTCCGGCGAGGAGGACATGGGCGTTGGTGCTGGCGGTGTTGAGGAGGGTGAGGTTGAGGGTCAGGACGTCGCCGGGGGAATTGGGAGTGGCGAGGAGGTAGTAGAGGGCGGCTTCTTTGGGGGAGGAGTGGCCGGCGGTGAAGGCGGTGTTGAGGAAGGTGGTCGCGCCGGGGAGGGTGGCTTGAAATCGGACGGTTCCATCGAAGGCGCCGGCCCAGACGGAGATGAAGTATGTGTCGACGGTGGGGAGTGTGACGTTGAGGGTGACGCCGACGCCGTTGGAGTTGAGGGTGGAGTTGAAGATGCCCGAGACGTTGGAGGCGGGACCGTTGGTGGGCGAGGCGCCATCGGAGAAGGCGAAGGAGACGCGGGTGGTTGTGGAGCTTCCGCGGAGGGAGGAGCCGCCGATCTTGGAGACGCCGCTGATGAGGGAGCCGCCGGCTTTGCGATTGGTCGGGGCGAGGGGGGAGGAGAGTCCGGTGGATGTGGTGTTCCAGTAGGCCCAGTCGAGTGTGTTGTTGGAGGTGAGGGGGAAGCTGGTGGTGGTGGGGATGGGGGTGACGGTGCCGGTGATCGTCGCGGCGTCGGCGCGGGGCGCGAAGGCGAATGCGAGGAGGACGGCGGCGGCGGCGGCGGTCAGGATCAGGGGTTGGCGGCGCATGTTGATTTCTCCGAGACCAGTGATGGTCAATGCGCACATCGGGCGCGGTTTGAACGCTCGAAATGCCATTGACCCAAGGGCGAGACGTGTTTCGTTTGCCTCAGCCGGCCAGTTGGCCGGTTTCTCTGGGACCAATATAACCTGTGAACGCGGGGAGACCAAGGGAAAAATGGGGGTCGGGGGTTGGGGTTTTCAATAACAAATGACGAATGCCTGATGATCATTGACCCACGCATTGGCTATTGGGCATTGGGCATTTGCTATTGGTTAATGGGGGGAAGGAAAAGCCCTCCCGGGGTGGGGAGGGCTTGGTGGGTTGATTGGCGTTTCGGGTTTTGCGTTTGCCGGATTATTTTTTGGGTTCGGGGGACGGGGGGATGGTGTTGGCTTCGGGGGCGACGGCGGAGATGTTGGGGGTGACGTCGGCGTCGGTTTCGTGGAGGATCCAGCGGAAGCCGGCGGTGATGACGGTCTGGAACTGGGGGCTGGTCCAGACGTCTTCGCGGTGTCCCATGCTGGTGTAGAAGACGCGGCCGGTGCCTTCCATGCGGGCCCAAGTGCTCGGGTAGGCCGGTCGCTGGTACATGTTGCCTTTCATGTTCTTCGTCTCGTTGACGAGGATGACATGGTCGTTATCCGCGAAGTTCTTGAGCGAGTACCACTCTTCGGTCTTATCGAAGGACTGGAGGTTTTCCAAGCCGGGGAATTTGGGATCGACGAGCTGCTGGGTGGTGGACTGTTGGGCGCCGTGGTGGATGAACTCGCCGCCGATGACGTTGATGTAGGGGTCGCGCTTTTCGACGGGGTCGAGGTGGTAGCGGTCGGAGTTGGTATGGAACGTGTCGGAGGCGCAGTGGAATCCGATCCATCCCTTGCCGTCGTGGATGGCCTGGAGCAGCGCGGCCTTGCCTTCCTTGCTCATCGGATTGGAGCCGTCTTTGGCGGGGCCGGTCAGGTCGCCGGTCGTGTAGAAGGCGAAGGCGTCGTACTTGGCGATATTTTCGGGGGTGAAGACGGAGCCGTCTTTGGTGACGGTCAGCTCCCAGCCGTTCTTTTCGCAGAGGGGGCGGAGGATGGTTTCAGCGTAGCAGGGTTTGTCGCCGGAGACTTTGACGACGGAGTGCTCGTAGCCGGCGGAGCGCGTGAAGAAGAGAATGCGCTTGGTCGGTTCGGCGGCGAAGAGGGGTTGGGTCAGGGCGAAGGCGAAGGCGGCGAGGGACAGGAGTGCGAGGCGACGGGGGAATGGGGACATGGCGGGTCCTTTTCGGTTAAGGGGAACGAGGCGAACAGACAAACGGGCGGGCGCGGGGACGTATTGCATGATACGCGATTCGGTCGACATGGTGCGGGCGGGACAATATGCTTTGACCATGGACCAGACGCTGACGCAGACGCATGACGAGGCGCACGGCCCGGAGGCCGCGGCTTCATCGCAAAAAAAGGCGCGATGGGGGCTCGGGCATACGATCGGGCTGGTGGTGCTCGTCGCCGTCGGGGGCGGCGTGTTCTGGCACAAGGTGCTCGAAGATTACGTGGTGCCCAAGCGGTTCGGGACGGTGGAGCCCGGGGCGATTTACCGGAGCGGGAAGATTTCGGGGCCGCTGATTTATTCGGTGCTCAAGGACAATCACATCAAGGTCGTCATCGATCTGCGCAGTTCGATGCCGGGCGAGCAAACGGGCGACGCGGAGGCGATTGCGTGCAAAAAGCTCGGGATCGAGCGGCGGCACTACCCCTTGCGCGGCGATGGGACGGGCGACGTCAATCAATACATCGCAGCGGTGACGCGGCTCGCCGAGGCGGTCAAGGCGAAAGAGCCGGCGCTCGTGCACTGCTCGGCGGGGACGCAGCGGACCGGCGGGACCATCGGGTTCTACAAGCTGCTCGTCGAGCGCAAGCCGCTCGATGAGGTGTACGCGGACCTGCGGCAGTATGACTGGCTCGACAAGGACACGGCGCTGATCAATTACATGAACGAGCACATGTCGGAAGTCGCGGCGGGACTCGTCAAGGCGGGCGTGATCGAAAAGGCGCCGGACCCGCTGCCGGTGCTCCATCCATGAATCAAACGGCGACAGGTTCGCTGGCTGCGCGGCGAGGCATGCCTCCGGCGCTCGCGGCGATGGCGGTGCTGTGTGTCGCGCTGTTCACGAATCTGTGGGCGCTGGGGGAGGGGCCGCTCGCGCGGACGGAGGGGCATCGCGCGCTGACGGGGCACGAGATGGTGACGACGGGTCAGTGGCTCGTGCCGCATCTTTACGGCAAGGCGTACGTGCGGAAGCCGCCGGGCATGTACTGGGCGATCGCCATCGTCGAATCGATCGCCGGGCGGGCGGATGAATTGATCTGGCGATTGCCATCGGCGATCGGGGCGGCGGCGATGGCGATGATTTTGTGGGCCTTCGGCCGGCGGTGGTTCGGCGAGACGGCGGGACTCGTCAGCGGATTGAGCTACTGCGGGCTCGTGGCATTGTGGGCACAGAACCGCAGCGCGGATATCGATGCGCTCAACACGCTCGCCAGCGCGACGGCGGCGCTGGTGTTGATCGAATTGGGCTTCGGCAGCGGGGAAAAACGGTGGGCATGGTCACTGGTGCTCGCGGCGGCGACGGGGGCGACGCTGCTATTGAAAGGCCCGGCGGGGCTGCCGGTGATGGGCGGAGCGATCGTCGGGGCGTCGGTGATGAATCGACATTGGCGCTGGCTTGCCCGGCCGAGCACATGGGGCGGGCTGCTCGTCGGCTTGATCGTGTTCGGCGCGTGGGCGTGGCTCGCGCTGACGTTTGTGCGCGAGCATGCGATGACGCAGGACATGACCGGGGTCAACGAAGTGGCGAGCCGGCTGAGTTTCACGGACGGGGAGCGCTTGCGGGATGCGGCCCTGCTCGGGCCGGAGCTTTTGGTGCTGGGGCTGCCGCTGACGCTGGCGATTCCGTTCGTCATGCTGCGATCGGCGGGCGAAGCGATGAGCGAATCGGAGCGGCGATTGAGCCGGGCGCTCGTCGGGGCGTTCATCGCGGCGATCGTCATCAGCATGCTCGCCCTGCTCAATCGCCCGCGCTACGGATACATGGTGCTGACGCTCCTGTGTCCGCTCGCCGGCTGCGTCGTCGAACTCTGGCGCCGCGGCGGATACGGCGAAATGGCCCGCACACGCCTTCGACAGATCAGCACCGTCAGCACGCTGGCGCTCGTCGGCCTGTCGCTCGGACTCATCGCGATCAGTTGGCGCGAGGCCCACGAGTCGCGCCCGCTGCTCATCACCAGCGGCGTGCTCATCGCGCTTGTCGGCGCGGTGAGCTTGTTTGCATGGATCACGCAGCGGCGGGCCATCGGCGGATGGACGCTGGTGATGCTCATCGCGCTCGCCGCCCTGCCGTTCAATGCCTTCAAGACCGCGCAGGAGTTCGACCACTCGGGGCGCGCCGCAGGACTCGTCATGCGCGACATCGTCGGGGCGGATGCGACCATCGCGGCCGAGCTTGCGGTCATGAACAACCCCGAACTGTTCCACTACGCGCAGGTGCATGTCGTGCGCTACCCGCGCGGGATGAGCGAGATCATGGATCGGCCGGACCCGTGCTGGGTCGTCTTCGACGCACGCGAGTGGGCGAAGTGGTCGAGCCAGCGCCGTGATGCATTGACGCAGATTCACCCGCTGCCCCTCGAAAACAAGCCCGTGCTCGCGTGGTTTTCCGGGGCGGGACATCCCTGATCCCCGAACCCCGATCCCCGCCCCCCGGCCCCCTATACTTGAACGTGGGATGTATCGCTGTTCGAGAGGATTGGGACATGTCAGCCAACAAGGTTCGTGAGACGAAGTATGCGTGGTTCACGCGCGGGATGACGGATTGGATCGCGGCGGTGGCGGCGGACCGGCAGTTGCGCCAGTGGGTCGTGGAATTGGCGCAGGTCGATGATGCGGAGCGGTCAGCCCGGGTGTCGGTGATCGCCGAGCACATGCGTGCCACCGGGGCGGAGCCGCAGTTCGTGGCGGTGATTGAATCGCTGCGGCACCGGCCGATGTTCGAGGGCATGATGCGCACGCTGGGCGACGTGGCGTAAAACCGGCGGCGGATATCGTGATCAATAAAGCGGGGGCACGGCACCGCTCGCCCCAAGTGGTGCAACGCGGCGACCCGTCCGCCGGTAGGTTGGATCGACACTGTTCATGAAAGGCAGGGCCATGCACATCCGCCGCGCCGCGTTGACGCTCTTGATGACCCTGGCCCTGCCGGAGTTCGCTTTCGCCGACGCCCCCGTGGTCAAACCCGACCTGTCGCACACCCTGATCATCGTCGACGTCGCCGACCAGTTCCCCGCGTCTCAGAAAAAGGAGGCGCACCCGCTGGAGAATCTGGCCGGCATCTCGCCCCGCACCGCCAAGCAGGCCGTCGTCGTCGCGCTCTCCGAGTCGCGCAATCTCCCGCATACCCCCGGCAGCTACGCCGTCACGATCGAAGCGGAAAAGGACCCCAAGACCGCCCTCGCCGACGCCGAAAAAGACGGCGTGGGCACCGTCGTCGTCCTGACCATCGTCCAGCGCAGCATCGGCGACATCGGCACCAGCGAACATCGCCTCTACACCGATGTGCTCATGTCGATGCGCAACGGGCCGAACAACTCGTGGCGCAAACTCGTCTCCAAGCGCGTCACGACCACGACCGCCAAGGAACGCGAAGCCGACGACTACCGCCCCGAGGACACGGACATGATGGTCCGGCAGGTCAGCGCCATGATCGACGCGGCGATGAAAGCCAACGTCACGCCCGTCCGCTTCAAAGGCACGCGCAAGGACGAAGCCGGGGCGACGATCCTCATGATGAGCGTCACCAACAACGCCGGCCGCGACCTCAAATCGCTCCAGCTCGCCCTGCCCATGCGCGGCGAGGACCCGCTGACGCTCACCTGCGAAACCCCCGTCCCCGCCGGGCAAACCCTCGTCGTCGGCTTCTCCCCCGTCGCCCCCGCCCCCGCCGCCAAAGCCGTCTGGACCCAGGCGCAGATTTCCAATGTCCTCTTCGACGGCGAAGACCCCACCGACCGCGACCCGTTCAACAGCTTCCGCCAGCGCATGAAACTCCTGCAAAAACTCGGCGGGGGCTGATCCCGTTTGGCCGCGAGCCAACGGCGAGCGCTTCGATCACCGGGAGCGCTCGCCGTTGGCTCGCGGCTAAACGGGGGCGCGGTACAATGTTCCCATGCAGCCGATCATCGGCATCACGTGCGACACGAATCGTCCGACCGAACCCGGCGCGATCTGGCGGCATGAGTCCCCCGCCACTTACGCCGCCGCCGTCACCAGCGCCGGCGGCGTCCCCATTCTGCTGCCGTGCGAAATCGAACACATCGACGCGTACCTGAAGCTCTGCGACGGGTTCGTCCTCTCCGGCGGCAATGACCCGGATACGACGCCCTACGGCCAAAAGCCCCACCCCAAGGCCGACCTGCTTCATCCCGCCCGGCAGGCGTTCGAGTCGGCGCTGATCGCGGCGATCCAGCGCACGGATCATCCAGTGCTGGGCATCTGCCTGGGCATGCAGATGATGGCGCTCAACGCCGGCGGGAAACTGCATCAGCATCTGCCCGACGCGCCGGGCTTCGACGAAGCCAGCGCGGCGTGCCACAAATCCGCGCCGCATGATGTGCGCCTGATCATGCGCGATCATCCGTACCTGCCCCGCCGCGGGCGTGTGTACTCCATGCATCATCAGGCCGTGGCGGACCCGGGCGCGATGCGCACCATCGCCGTCAGCGAACAGGCGGGCGCGTCGCCGGTCATCGAAGCGATCGATCGACCCAATGCGGACGGGCGTTTTTACCTGGGCGTGCAGTGGCACCCGGAGCGCACGGACGACGATGCGCTGGGCATCGGACTTTTTGAGCATCTGATCGCCCATTGCCGCCGCGCCAGTGCGGATTTGCCGATTTTGCGAAAATGAATTCAGTATTTTCCTTGACACCCGGGAAGCGGGTTGTTTAGATGATTTTCAAGTGGTCATGGATGTGGACCACGGTGAACGGATTCCACCTCTGTCGTCCTTCAACGGATTGAAACTACAAGTCGAAGTTTGTGCTCGTCGCGATGCGTCCATGGTTTGACGCGGTTGACATGTGCAAATGTGGGAGATCGGTGATCGAAGGGGACCGCGCCAGGGGAGACGCGGTTGGATGATCACCGTGGTCGGCCGCCTGTCGGACTTTTCGTTCGGCCGGCGACTGTCATCGGGCGGGAGCAAGGTGCGGGGGTCGAATCGCTGTTCTTAGCAGGCGGCGATTCGTTTTTTTTGCGCCATGATTCCGCCGTTGAACCGCGAGCCAACGGCGAGCGCTTCGATCACCGGGAGCGCTCGCCGTCGGCTCGCGGCGAAACGGTCACCCTCGCCGCAGAAGCATGCGCATTTCGGGCATGCGCAGGAGCATGGCGGCGGCGACGACGACGATGCTGCCGGCGACCGTCGCGCCCAATAGCACGCTGACCACGCCCAGGCGCGACAGCGTCGAAAGATCGTACGACTGCACCACCGCCCACACCGCCGCGCTCATCGCCAGCGTCACGATCGCCGAACGCCCCCAACTGATCACCACATCGCGGTCGATCGGCGTCGGCACGTAGCGCTTGACCAATCGCAGCAGGATCACGCACTGAAGCATCGCGCAGATCGCCGTCGCCCATGCCAGCCCCGCCGCGCCCAGCGGCCAGATCAGCGTGCAGTTGAGCACGATGTTCAGCGCGACCATCGCCACGGCGACGCGCATCGGGGTGAGCGTGTTGTGCTGGGCGTAAAAAGTCCGCGTCAGGACATGGTTCATCGAGTAGGCCCACACCGCCGGGGCGTACCCCGTCAGCACCCACGCCACGCGCGCCGCGTCGTCGGCGGTGAGCTTCCCGCCGCGATAATAGATCGCCGTGGCCAGGGGCATCCGCACGAGGATGAGCCCGATGCTGGCGGGCAGACCGATGAGCAGCGTCAGTCGCAGGCCTTCGCGCAGGAGATTGGAGAAGCGATCGGTGTCCTCGGCCGCGGCGGAAAGCTGGGGGAAAATGGCGGTGGCGACGGCGATGCCGAACACGCCGGTGGGAAACTCGTAGAGCCGGGCGGTCGTGTTGAGGACGGACACGGCGCCTTCGAGCATGGGGTAGACCGGATGCCAGCCCAGCAGATTCATCGTCGCCCCGGCCGGTGCGTTGGGCGGGGCGGAGAAGAACCAGGCGATCATCGAATCCATCAGCACGTTGACCTGGAACACGGCCAGTCCGGCGACGGTCGGTCCCCACTGCTGCATGAGCCGGGTCATGGCGTCGTCGACCATGGCGTGATGCGGGGGCTCGGCGAAGGGGGCGGGACGGGGGCGGAGGAGCCATTGCCAGGCCGCCTGCACGACGCCGGCGAGGACGATGGCGATGCACACGCCTCGGATGCGCCACTCCATCGAGACGGAGGCGGGCAGGGCGTAGCCGACGATCATGCACGAGACGATGATGAAGACGTTGAGGATGACGGGGGCGGCGGCGGGCGGGCCGAAGCGGCCGTGCACCTGGAGGATCGCGCCGAGGATGGCGGCGACGCAGACGAGCGGGGCGTACCAGAGCGTGAGCATCGTCAGATTGACGATCAGGTTGGTGCGATCGGACATGGGGACCAGCGCGTCGATGGCCAGCAGGACGATCAGGCCGGCGATGGTGATGCCGACGAGCCACTTGGTCAGTTGGACGAGGACGCGCGTGGCGAAGCCCATGGCGGTGGACGGATGTTTATTGAGCAGGCGCGAATACTGCGGGACGAACGCCGCGGCGAGCGCGCCTTCGCCGAAGAGGCGGCGGAAGAGATTGGGGATCGTGAAGGCGATGAAGAACGCGTCGAGCACGGAGCCGAACCCGAACACCCACGCCATCGCCCAGTCGCGCACGAGTCCGAAGCAGCGCGACAGGAGCGTGAGCACGGAGATGGTCCGCGTGTGCGCGACGAAGGAGCCGTCGTGATGCGTGAGCCATTGCCCGATGGCCCAGAGGTACGAGCCGAGGATGATGCCGAAGGTTGAAGCGCCCGCGTCGCCGTAGCCGACGGAGCGGCCGGGGCAGAAGTATTGGAGCGTCTCGTCGATGAGGGCGTACAGCACGAGCGTTTCGATCGTCAGCAGCCACCACCACCGCCCCCGACGCCGCCACAGTCCGCACGTCAGCGCCAGCCAGGCCAGCCCGGTGTAACAAGAGGTGTGCACCCACTTGTCGACGCCCAGCGGCAGCACGTCATTGTCCAGCCCGACCGCCCCCGCCATATCGAGGCGCGGCCAGTGCGAACCGATCGCGATGGCGACCCACCATGCAATCAGCGAGACGATCCAGAACATCGAGACCCGGCGATTCATGCGTCGTGCCCACCGGCGGGCTCGGTCGCCGATTCACCAGCATTCACTTCGATCGAAACCTCCGCCCCCGCCCCCGGAATCTCCACTTCGGGCAGCGGCTCGTGCGAAACCGGCGGCGTCGAAGCGGGCGATGCGTTGCCCATCACCATCGCCGCAAGCTGCCGGTAGTCCGCCGCGCCGGGGCACGTCGGCTCGTACTGAAAAATCGTCTGCCCGAAACTCGGGCATTCCGCCAGCTTGATGTTCCGCCGAATCGGCGGCTGATAAATCACCGCGCCGGACCACGGCATCGCCAGCTTGCGGCTCGCGGCGAAGAAGCTCGCCAGATCGTCCACCACCTCGCCCGCCAGCTTCGTGTGCCCGTCGTGCACGCACAGCACCACGCCGCTGACGCGCAGAGCCGTGTTCACATGCTGACGCACGAGCTGCACCGTCTCCAGCAGCTTGCTCAAACCCTGCAGCGCCAGAAAATGCGCCTGCATGGGCACGATCACTTCGCCCGCGCACGCCAACCCGTTGATCGTCAAAAGCCCCAGACTCGGCGGGCAGTCGATGAGGACAAAGTCATACTGCGACTTCACCGGGGCGAGCTTCTTCGCGAGGATGCGCTGCTTGTCGGGTCGAGCGACCAGTTCCTGCTCCGCGCCCGCCAGATCGACCTCCGCCCCCAGCACGCTCAGTCGGTCATCGACGCGGCGGATCACCGCCTCGGCCGCGAGGGCGTCGTCGATGAGCAGATCGTAGACGGAGTGTTCGAGCGACGTCGGATCGACGCCGACGTGCAGGGTCAGATGCGCCTGCGGATCGAGGTCGATGAGCAGCACGCGCTTGCCCGCTTCGGCGAGCGCCGCGCCGAGGTTGACGGTCGTCGTCGTCTTGCCGACGCCGCCCTTCTGGTTCATCAGCGCGATGATGCGCGTGGATGGTCGCGATTCGGTCACGCCCTGTCTCCAAGTGGCCCCGACGCAATCGGCCGGGCGAACGGCATGAGTATAGCAAACCGGCGCGGCCGGTCGAGAATCCGCTGATAACGCCGGCGGACGCTGAGCATGCGACTTGATGCGGGCAATCCACTAAACGCCCCCCGCCGATCGGTCGAAGAAGTACGGGTCGCACACACGCACGGAGGCGCCACGACATGCGCACACGCCATCGGGGTTACGTCGTTCTGGTCATTCTCACCGCATCGATCGGCGCAACCTACGCCGGCCTCAACACGCAGCCCGACGCCAAACCCGAGCCGGTGCGCTACGCGATGGTTCCCCTCGTGCATGTGCCCGCAACGCCGCATCATCACGAGCGCGACGCCGCCGATGCGCGGCACGGCCTCGACCCGAACCTGCTCGCGTCCATCCGATTCGACGACGCGCTCGACATGTGTTCCGCTTCCGGCGAGTTTCACGCCTTCGACGCCCCCGCGGGCGCGCCGATCGGCCTGGCCGGTGACTGGTCGGACCTGTTCGAGTCTTCGTATCAGCGTCACACGCGCGCCGCCGACGCCCCGCACATCGCCATCGCCCGCGCCGACCTCGACGCCGCCCCGCTCGCCCCCGATCACTACTACCTGCCGACCATCGACACCGTCTCGATCCCCGAGCCGTCGACGATGATGATGGGGCTCCTCGGCACGCTGGCCCTCCGACCCCGCCGGCGCGGGTGATCAGGATTCCTCGCCGAACACTGCGGGAAAATCACGCGCCCCGTGAATCACGGCGTGCACGATGACGGCCTGTACCGCCGTTTCGTAAATCAGCCGGCACGACCCGATGATCAACTCGCGTGTCTGATCGTCCGCCAATTCCGGAACGATGCGACCGGCGTTTGGAAAAACGCGAAGGCGCTCCGCCGCCTCCAGCAACTCGAGCACCACCGCATCCGCATAGGTTTGCGAATCGAGCGCGATGTAATCGTAAATGCTTTGCAGGTCGTCGACCGCCGGGTCGGACCGATGAGCGTCATCATCGAACGAACCGCCGCTTGATGTCCTCATGCGGTGTGACGTGCCCCGCCGCCGCCGCCTCGCGCCCGCGCGCGACTTTCATCCGCACGTACAGCGCATACATCGCATCGGCGTACGAAGCGCTCGCCGGCAACTGATCGGCGAGCTGCTTCAGTTCGGATTTGACGTCCGGTGCGGCCATGCCTGATTCTTCGACCGGCTTTCGATCCGGTCAACCTTCCTTGTCCGCATACTTCGTCCGCAGCGCCTCGACGACGCCGGCGTCGGCGAGCGTCGTGGTGTCGCCCAGCGTCCGCCCCTCGGCGATGTCCCGCAGCAGGCGGCGCATGATCTTCCCCGACCGCGTCTTGGGCAGGTCGGCGGTGAAGATCACCTGCTCCGGCCGGGCGATCGCGCCGATCTTCTCCGCCACGTGCTTGCGCAATTCCGCATTGAGCGCCTCGCTCATGTCAAAGCCGCTCTTGAGCGTCACGAACGCGACGATCGCCTGGCCCTTCATGTCGTGCTTCTTGCCGACGACCGCCGACTCGGCGACC
Organism: Planctomycetota bacterium; assembly: GCA_016125255.1. Classification (NCBI taxonomy): domain Bacteria; kingdom Pseudomonadati; phylum Planctomycetota; species Planctomycetota bacterium. Next base: position 14,501 of record WGMD01000040.1, read on the forward strand.
GCCGGGTGATCGACCAGCGCGGACTCGACTTCCATCGTGCCGATCCGGTGGCCCGACACGTTGAGCACATCGTCGACGCGCCCCAGCACCATGAAGTTACCCTTCGCGTCGCGCTTCGCCCCGTCGCCGGGGAAATAGGTCTTCGCGTCCCACTTGGAAAAATACGTGCTGACGAAGCGCTCGTCATCGCCCCAGATCGTCCGCAACATGCTCGGCCAGGGCTTGGTGATCGCCAGCAGCCCCGACCCGCTTGTCACTTCCTCGCGCGCTTCGTTCAAGATCGTCGCACACACGCCCGGCAGCGCCGGCCCGGCGAAGCCCGGCTTCATCGTCGTCACGCCCGGCAACCCGCTGATCATGATGCTGCCCGTCTCCGTCTGCCACCACGTATCGGCGATCGGACACTTCTCGCGCCCGATGTGTTTGTGATACCACATCCACGCTTCGGGATTGATCGGCTCGCCGACGCTGCCGAGCAGTCGCAAGCTCGACAGATCGTGTTTGGCCGGCAGATCGTCGCCCCATTTCATGAACGCGCGGATCGCCGTCGGAGCCGTGTAGAAGATCGTCACGCGGTGCCGGGCGATCATGTCCCAGAACCGGTCGTTTTCCGGGTAATTGGGGGCGCCTTCGTACATGATCTGCGACACGCCGTTCATCAATGGGCCATACACGATATAGGTATGCCCGGTGATCCAGCCCACGTCGGCGGTGCACCAATACATGTCCTCCTCGCGCATGTCGAAGACGTACTTGCAGGTCGTGTAGGCCCCGACGGCGTAACCGCCGGTCGTATGCACAATGCCCTTGGGCTTGCCGGTCGTGCCGGAGGTGTACAGGATGAACAGCACATCCTCCGCGTCCATCGGCTCGGCCGGGCAGTCGGGCGAAGCGACTTCCATCAGATCGTGATACCAGTGATCGCGCCCTTCCTTCATGTGACACGGGAACGTGTCGGCGTGACCGCGCTCGACGACGATGACGCTCTTGATGCTCGGCGTCTTGGCCAGCGCCTTGTCCGCTTCGTTCTTAAGGAGCAGCACATTCCCGCGCCGCCATCCGCCGTTGGCCGTGATCAGCGCTTTGCACTCCGAGTCATTGATGCGGTCCGAAAGCGACTCGGGGCTGAACCCGCCGAAGACGACGCTGTGAATCGCCCCGATGCGGGCGCAGGCGAGCATCGCCACCGCCGCCTCCACGACCATCGGCATGTAGATCGCCACGCGATCGCCCTTGCCGACGCCCAGCCCTTTGAGCGCGTTGGCGAACTTGCACACTTCGTAATGCAGTTGCAGGTACGTGAGCGTGCGCTCTTCGCCCGGTTCGCCTTCCCAGACGAGCGCCGCCTTGTTGCGCCGCGCGGTGGTCAGGTGACGATCGAGGCAGTTGTAGGTGATGTTGATCTTCCCGCCGGTGAACCACTGACAATGCGGCGGGGTCCAGTCCATGACCTTGCCCCATGGCTTGAACCAGTGCAATTCCTTGGCGCGATCCTCCCAGTAGCCCTCGTAGTCGTCGTTCGCCCGCTTGTAGAGCGACAGGTCGTTCGTCGCCGCGTGCTTGGCGAAAGACGCCGGCGCGGGAAACTCGCGCTCTTCCTGCAGAAGATCGCTGAATACTTCGCTGTTCGTCGCTTGACCCATGGCTGTACGCTCCTTGCGAACTGACTTCTGACACATGCCTCTTCGCCCAAACCGGCGCGAACCACCGAAGGGACAAAAATACCACTCAGGCCGGGAATGGTCAATCATTTACAGTGCATCCCACCCCCTCTCCCTCCGGGAGAGGGCCGGGGTGAGGGCGGCCCCGAATGAGCGCGCGATCCGAATCGAGACCAGCCAGTGACTGAACGCCCCCTCACCCGGCCTGCGGCCGACCGCTCCCGGAGGGAGAGGTGTGTAAAACCATCCGCCGCACATGCTCGCGAAAGGTCCGCCGCGGCATCGTCGGCAAATCCCTCTCCCATCGCATCGTGTCCAGCGACAGATCGCGCGGGCGCGGCTCGGCACTGTGCATCGACAATCGACTGCACGCGGACAGACATTGCGAATCCGCGCCGAGTTCCTGAGCCATGATCCAACCCATCTCCCATCGACTCAGCCGCTCGACGCCGCCAAGGTGATACAGACCCGTCGCCTTCGAGTGACACGCCATGACCAACCCCCCCGCCGCTTCGGGCAGCGCCAGCGGCGTGCGCCATTCGTCTTCAAACAAGCGCACCGGCTCGCCCTTCCGCATCGCGGCGATCTGCTGATCGAAGAGCGTCGGCGAACCGTGCCGCGCCGGGCCGAACATCAGACTCACGCGCACCACCATGTTCAAATCCCCGCGCAGCACTGACGCCTCCGCCTCGACTTTCTGATGCCCGTACTCGGACACGGGGCAGGGCGGATGGCTCTCCCGGTAGGGGACATCGCTCTCGCCGTCGAAGACCATGTCGGTCGAGAGGAAGATGAGTTTCGCCTCGGTCATCGCCGCCAGATCGGCGAGTCGGCGGGTGGCGTCGACGTTGATGACCCGGACGCGGTCGGGGTCATTGAACACCTGGGCCGGCTTGGCGATCGCCGCCGCGTGAATCACCGCCTCCGGCCGCTCGCGCTCAAAAGCGCGCGTCAGCGCCGCACGATCCGTCAGATCGACCTCCCGATGCCCGCGCCACGCGATAACCTCATCGCCCTGCGCAACCAGCGCATCGTGCACATACGCTCCGAGCTGACCATTGGCACCGGTGAGTAGAACACGCATGAGGGCAATATACCGTCTCTGAAGCCCATGGCGTGACGCCTTGAGCTTTCACCCCCCGATGGCGGTCATGATGCGCAGCGGGGTGTACTGATCGCGGAAGACATGCTCGAGCGGTTTTTCCGTCAGGGCCTGACGGAAGACGCGCTCGATGGCTTCGTCGGTTCCGTCGTCGCGCAGGGCGGGTTTCAAATCCAGTTCGCCGTGGTTGCCCAGGCACGGGCGGATGAAGCCGTCGGCGGTGAGGCGCATCTTGTTGCACGATTCGCAGAAGTGCTCATCAGTCATCGCGCCGATGAACCCGATGACCGCACCGGTGCGGGCGAGCCGCCAGTAGCGCGCCGGGCCGTGACCGAGCCGATCGGTGATGGGTTCGGGCGTGTCATATTTTGACAGCAATGTCATCGCGTCGGCGATGGAAAGGAAGTGCCGGGCATCGAGCATGTCGGGCGAGCTGACGGGCATCAGCTCGATGAACCGCACGGGCAATCCGCGAGCCGCGCCGTATTCGACGATGGGCCAAAGCTGATCTTCATTAAGGTCGCGGATCATCACGGTGTTGAGCTTGATCTTTTCGAAGCCCGCGTCAATGGCGGCGTCGATGCCGGCGAGGGCTTCGTCGAGCCGGCCGCGCGTGATGCGGTGATATCGATCGGCGTCGAGGGCGTCGAGCGAGATATTGATGCTTGTCACACCCGCAGCGCGCAGACGGCGGGCGACGGGGGCGAGGCGCGTGGCGTTGGTGGTCATCGACAGCGACGCCACGCCGTCGATGCGGCCGAGCTGCTCGATGAGCGCGACGGCGTCGGTGCGAACGAGCGGCTCGCCGCCGGTGATGCGAAAGCGGCGGAACCCGAGCCCGACGGCGATGCGCACGGCGCGCTCGATTTCCTCGAAGGAGAGTATCTGATCTTTGGGGAGCCAGTCGCTGTGATGCTCGGGCATGCAGTACCCGCAGCGCTCATTGCACCGGTCGGTGATCGAGACGCGGAGGTAGTCGACTTGTCGGCCGAATCCGTCGTGCATGATGGAGCATTGTAGTCGCTGCGGCGCCTGCGGGAGCCGGGCGGGGCATGCTAGAACTACCGGGCGGTATCCGCTAAAATGGCCACCGCAAGCATCTTCCTTCCCCGCAATCCCGGCCGACGGCCCGGAGAGGCAGCCCCTATGCTCCCGCGACGCAAAACACGGCAGGTCACCCTCGGCGATCAAACCCATACCCTCGTCAAAATCGGCGGTGACGCCCCGGTCGCCGTGCAGTCCATGACCAGCGGGTACACCCACGACATCGCCAAGTGCGTCGCCGAGATTCACAAGCTCGCCGCCGCCGGCTGCGACATCGTCCGCGTCGCCGTCCCCGAAAAGAAAGACACCCAGGCCCTCAAGGAAATCATCCCGCAGGTCCAGGTCCCCATCGTCGCCGACGTGCATTTTCATTTCCAGCGCGCCCTCGAAGCCATCGAGTCCGGCGTCCATAAAATCCGACTCAACCCCGGCAACATCCAGGATCGCAAACAAGTCGAGGAAGTCATCGCCGCGTGCAAGGAACGCAAAATCCCCATCCGCATCGGCGTCAACGAGGGCTCCATCATCGAGCGCAAGGACAAGCAGAAGCGCATGAAGGAGCTCGGCGGCGTGTTCTCGACGTCCAAACACGCCCACTTCCTGGCGATCATGATCACCAAGCTCGAAGAATACCTGGACATCTTCTACGAAAACGATTTCCACGACATTGTCATCTCCGCGAAAAGCCCCGACCCGACGCTCGTCATCGAGGCGTACACCGAAATCAGCAAGCGGTTTGATCATCCGCTGCATCTGGGCGTGACCCATGCCGGGCCGCGCGAGACGGCGATGATCCGCTCGTGCGTGCCGCTCGGTCATCTGCTCGCTTCCGGCGTCGGCGACACGATCCGCATCAGCTACGCCTCCGACCCGGTGTACGAAGTCGAGGATGCGCTGGAGATGCTCTACTGTCTGCAACTGCGGGAGCGCAAGGGCGTGGACCTGATCGCCTGTCCGACCTGCGGGCGCATTCAGGTGGATTTGTACACGCTCGTGCAGGATGTGCGCAAGAAGCTCGCCGAGGAGATCGTGCTGCCCATCAAGGTCGCCGTCATGGGCTGCATCGTCAACGGCCCGGGCGAAGCGGAAGGCGCCGATGTCGCCATCTTCGCCGGCGATCGACGCGGGATCATCTACGTGCAGGGCCAGAAGGTCGCCAACGTCCCCGAAGAACAGATTCTCGAAACCCTGCTCAAACACTGCAAGGAATTCGAGGAAAAGGTCAAGAGCGGCAAGGCGAAACTCGGCGAGAAAGTCGTCGAAATCCTCCCGCCCGACCCGATCGGCGAACTGGGCTCCGGCTTCGACAAAATCGCCGCGGGCAACGTCGAGAAGATGACCGACCTGACCGTCGGCGGACGATAAGCAGCACAACATTCGTTGAACCCATGAAGCCCACGGATTGAATCCGCGGGTTTCTTCATGCGCCCGCAACTGCGTCCCGTTCCCCATTCACACCCGCGCGGCACGCCCCCGATTTTCCACCACTTCCGTGCGCCCTCGTTCCCCGCTCCATATCGCAACTTTTCGCGCACCGGGTTGGCCCCCGGCCCGACGCTGCGCGCCCGGTGCGCATCGGCGCGGTGGGCGTCGCCAACCCCGTGCGCGCTTTTGCGGGACTTACATCAACACCGCGACGCGCCCGTGCGATTTTCGCCGCTCTGGTGCGCACCATGCGAGCGGCGCGCGGCGTGAAGCGGGTGAAACTCCCCAACCAGCGCGCGGTCCTAACGCATTGAACCTGCCGGCGGCGCGGATCCCGATGATCGGCGGCTACGGAAGGGTGATCTTGCCCTGTGGCTGGAAAATCATGGACCACTGCTGTTCGTACAGGCCGGGAAAAGGTTCCTGACACCCTGCATCGCCCACCCTGCATCGCCATCGCTCTCAGTGTGTGGGTATCGCAAGTGCGGCGGGACCGTCGTGATCGCCCGCCCGATTCAATTCAGATTATCCCAGTTGCCCTGCCACTGGACCGTGATGTCGCTTTGCATGTGCAGCCCGACATGGCCGTCGACATACAGCAGCGATGTGGACTCGACCGCGTCGTTCCACACGTGCCCGCCCTGCCGATAGGACGGGGTCGTGCCCGTACCGAGCGGGGCATACAACATGTCGCTGACGATCGGATGATCGACGGGCTTGCCATCGGTGACTTTTGAGAAGAACCCCATGGGATGGGTCGGCGTGCTCGGATACCAGTAGTTGCTCGTATCGTGCCGCGGGACCCACCAGTTATGCGGGATGATCGAGAACTTGTTGCCGGGATAGAGCATCGCCGCAAGCGCCGCGTTCTGATCGGCGGCGTCCTGCGAAGCGTGATAGCGAAGCGGGCAGTACCACGGCCCGCCGCCCTGCCGCCACGTGAGCCCATAAGGAATCAGCGACGGCAACAGACCATTGCCCGTGTCCCATGTGTTATGCCCCGTGCTCTGGCCCGGTCCGAACTGCGGGAGATAGCTGAGATTGTCCGACGCATAACCGATGCACGCCACGCCCCACTGCCGGTAATTCGCCTCGCACTGCACGAGCTTGGCCAGATACCGCGCCCGCGTCAGCGACGGCAACAGGATCGCCGTCAGCAGCGCGATGACCGCCGCGACGACGAGGAGTTCAATGAGCGTGAAACCATGTAGGGACCGGCCGGCTCGGCACACGATAGGCTTGCTATCGAGCACGTGCTCGGAGCTTGAACCCATCCCTACATGGAGGACCGTCTCATGGCACATTCACTCACCGCTTTCCAGAACCATTGGTGCGTCGGCGTTGATCTGCACAAGGCGCAGATGACGATCGCCGTGCTCGACCCGGCGACGGGGCAGGTCGCGTTCACGACGATCGCGTGCAAGTGTCGGGCGCAGGTCGTCGCGTTTTTCAGCGCGTTGCCCCGGCCGCACGTGGTGGCGATCGAGGCGGTGGGGTTTTACCGCTGGCTCTGGGATCTGTTGGAGCCGATCGTTGAGAAGCTGTTGCTGGCGGACGCCACGCAGTGCCGGGCGCTGGCGGGTCGTCGGATCAAGACGGATCGTCACGATGCTTTGAACGTGGCGGAGCTTTTGGCGGCGGGTCGATTGCCGATCGCCTGGGCGCCGCCGTCGCAGATCGCGGCGCTTCGGGACGTGACGCGTCATCGCCACTATCTGTCCCGCCAGCACGCGCGTTGCCTGCACCGCGTCCAGGCCATCATGCATCAGGTCAACCGCCCCGGCCCCGCCCGAATGAAAGCGCCGCAGCTCATGCGCTACCTCAAGGCCCAGCGCGACAAGCTGCCGGCGCATCTGGTGAGCCAGCTTGAGATGGCGGTCGACGAGATGGTGCTCGTCGAACGTCAGCTCGATCAGATCGCAGCCTCGCTCAAGGCCACGCTCGCCCAGCCGCGCTGGGCCGACGAAGCGCAGCGGCTCATGAGCTTTCCGGGGGTGGGTGTGCTCATCGCCGCGGCGGTGCTGGCGGAAGTCGGCGACTTTGACCGCTTCGCCGACCGCGATGCGTTGACGCGTTACGCCGGTCTGAATCCGCGCACCTTCAGCAGCGACACGACCGTCCGCACGGGCAAGCTGGCCAAGGCCGGTTCGCGTGAACTGCGCTGGGCGTTGGTGCAGGCGGCGTGGGTGGCCGTGCGCTGCGACGATTCGGTCAAACGCCTCTGGCTGCGCATCCGCAAACGCACCGGGGGCAAACGCGCGATCATCGCCGTCGCCCGCCGGATGCTGCTGTGGATGCGTGCCGCACACAAAAAGGGGGCTGCCTATCGACACGCCGCGTGAAGCGTCAACATCGTGATGAACCGATCCGATCGAGCCGGCAAGCGATGACATGCCGCCGCGAGCGTCACTGCTTTCATACGCCACGGGCTCAACGCCCCCTCGAGCGTCCGAGTGTGAATACGCCGCCGCGGCTTCGTACACGATCTCATGCGCCCGATCCCCGCGACCGCGAGCGCCAATAGCTGACCGACCGCTGCCGACCACGATCAAACACCCCCCAAACGGGAGCACTTGACTTGGACCTACATAGCTGAACGCGCGACGTTGCATGAGTTGCCTTCCCATCATCGCCGCCGGACGAGCAGCGTGCGGCATCCGACGTCACCATCCGGCCGCCGGCTCGATTCGTCGAGCCCAAACCCGCCAGAGTTTGCCTTAAACGGCGCGGACGGTGACCTGTTCGGACAATGCGATGCGCCGGCTTTCGCTGACGCGTCGCGAGCAGGCAAACAATCGATTCAGCGCCGTCGGCGCAGGGTCAATAATCCAAGGAGCGAAAGTCCCGCCGGCAGCGCCGCGGGCGTCGGCACGAGCTTGACGGCCACCGCGTCGATGTGCGTGCTGCGCGCGGTGTTGGTCGAGTCGACGAGAAACATCAGCCGCAGCAGGTCCGTGCCGTTGGAGGGCGTCGTCGGAACGCTCAGCGTGGCCGTGACCTGACGCCATTCGTCCTTGGCCATGCCCAGCACAATCGTCCCCGCCTGCGAGGACGCGAGCTTGTCGTACTTGACCGTGCTCTGATACGTGCCCGCGGTGTTGTTCTGAAGCCCGACGAGGAAGCGCATGTTCTGATCTTCATAGGTGCTGACCGTCAAGCCGCGGCCGACCCAGAAGCTCACCTCGATCGATCGGCCGGCGACTTCGTTGACCGTCAGATTGTGCAGGGCGGGATTGGCGTCGGTCGTGCCCTGTAGGATCTGATAGGCGAAGCCCTGCTGGCCGGCGACGCTGCCGTAGAAGAGGACGAATTCCTGATCGCCATCGGGGACATTACGCGTCGGGGTGCTGAACTGGTTGGAGAAGGTCGCGGTCGTGGGAGTCTCGACACGCGAGCCAATGCCGCTGCTGGTCCAACTGGTCATGGTTTCGTTCTGCGTCCCGACGGCTGTGGCGGGCGACTCGAAAGACGCGTTGGCGAGCGGTCCGACGGTCAACAGGGCCGCGTCGACACGGGACGCGACAGCCATGATGAGCAATGCCAGGGCAAGGCGCGGGAGCGAATCATTCATGCGATGGGTTCCTTTTGTCCCGTGTTTCATGGTTCAATTCTCCATTTGTCTGTTGGTGTGCGATTTATTCGACGGGCCGATCGTCAGCTCGTTCACATAGGCGGTGTGAGCAGCACTGGTTCTTTCACGGTTGAAAACGATCACATGGTTGGCGGGTCCGACGTAGTCGACGTCGGCGGTCAGCGTGACGGCTGGGTCGGCGTCGGCGCGTTTGCGTGCGTTGAATGAAATCGACGTGCCGGTGTCGATCAGTTCGAACTCGAAGGCGTCGTCGGGCCGCACGATCATCGACCCGTCGATGCGGACGTTCGTCACGACCGCATCGGAAGGTGCGTAGATGCGGATGCGCCCGACGTCAGGGTAATACACGACGGACAGCCCAAGCATCGGCCCGGCCTTGTCGTTGTCCCGCTCGATGCTGGCGCGTGTCGTGAAGCCGAGGATGTCATCGGGCGAGCCGATGGTGACGACGCCCGCGGCGCGCAGGTCGCGCTCATGCGGATCGTACTGGCGGCGGGTCGCGAGCCAGCCGCGGTTGACGAGTTTGATCCGCCCTTGATCGACGCTCACGGCGGCGGGATCGATCGTGACGGCGAGCCACTGATCCGGATCGAGCGCGGCGGCGCCTGCGGTAAAGACGGTCGGGCTGCGGGCGTGATTCAGATCGTCCAACCACGTCGGTTCGTCTCCGGCGATGCGGGCGATCCGGCCGACGGTCATGATGCGGTCCGGCTCGCCGTCGCGCTCGAGTCGGACCCGGCCCTCGCGCACCTCGACTTGAGCCGCACCGAGCGGATCGATCGTCAGGTCAAAGCGCGTGCCCAGATCGACGACGCGCGCCCCGTGGGGCAGATCGACCGTGAACCCGTGCGCTTCGGGGCGGCAGTATGCTTCGAGTCGGCCGGATGTGAGTTTGCCTCGGTTGGGGCCGGTCATTTCAAATTCGCACGGGCCGGTCAGGTCGACGACGGCGGTGGATTGGAACATGAGCTGGGCTTTGCCGGCGGTGAGTTTGATCGGGGCGGTGAGGCCTTCGCCGAGGGGGCGCTCGCCATCGGCGAATTGCGCATCGGTCGAGAGGTCGGAGAGGATGGCGAAAGACGCGGGAGGGTTGGAGTGCGGAGTGGGGAGTGCGGAGTGGGGAGTTGAAGGCAGGAAGACGAAGTAGAGCGCGGCGGCGAGGGCGATGAGGGCGGCAATGGAGAAACTCGAAACTCGAAACTTGAAACGCGAAGGGGAAGGGCTGATCTTTTTCGAGTTTCGTGTTTCGAGTTTCGAGCTTACCGCCATGCACACAGGCCGCGGGGCGACCAGCGCGGCATGCTGATCCATGTACATGAGCGTGAAGTCCATCGCTTCGGCGCTTTTGCGCAGAAGCGACTCAAGCTGATGCTGAGCGGCTTCGTCGAGCCGATCGTCGCACCAGGCGCTGAGCAGACTTTCGAGTTCGTGCGTCATGGCGTGCCCTCCCGCGTGAGGGTCGTGTTGACGCAGTCCATGAGATTGCGGCGGATGCGCTCGAGGGTTTTGTAGATCGTGTGGATGTTGCGGCCGGTGTCGGCGGCGAGCTGCTGCATCGTGATCGCCCGCGCGTAGCGATGCTGAAGCAGGGACTGGTCATCGTCGGAGAGCTTGGCGACGCAGTCGGCGAGGGCTTCGAGCACATCGGCGGAGAGCATGCGCACCCGCCGCCCCGCCTTGGCGCGGTGCTTGAGGGCATGGTGATAGGCGAAGCGGTAGGCCCAGGGCAGAAACGGCTTGTCGGACTCGTAGGTGTCAAAGCGCTCCCACAGCGCCACCGCCGCCTCCTGAAGCGCGTCCGCCGCATCGTCCGCCTGCGGCAAAAGCACCATCAGATAACGCAAAAGCTCGGCCTGCGAGGCCTCGAAGAGAGCAATAAACTGCTGTCGTTTCTTGATTTCCGCCATGCGGTCGTCGCCTGTTGCGAATTTTGCCGTCGGATTTCCATCACTATTTACCGCGGGGGAGGCGTTTTCGTATGGCGATCGAAAAAATTGTGGGTGATCGAAGCCATGCCCCGGTGCGGGCGACACGCGTGGCGGTGCGGCTATGTCGTTCGCAGCCGCTGCGGATGGGCATACATGTTCATCCGATTCTCACGCAGAAAACCGACGAGAGTCTGACCCACGCGCTGGGCGAAATCGACCGCCAAGCTTGACGGCGCGCTGACCGCGCCGATGAGCGCGATGCCCGCCATCGCCGCCTTCTGCATGATCTCGAAACTCGATCGGCCGGACACGATGAGCACGGCTTCGTCCGCCGGCAGGCGGTTTTCCCGCAACAGATGACCGATGACTTTGTCGACCGCGTTGTGCCGGCCGACGTCTTCGCGGAGCGCGATCAGTTCGCCGGTCGGTGTGAAGAGCGCCGCGGCGTGCAGCCCGCCGGTTTGATCAAACGTCGATTGCGCCCGCCGCATCTTGGTCGGCAGGGAGGACAGGGTCGCCGCATCAATGGTGAAATCGCCGCGCAGGGGGCGCAGTTCCTGCATGAGCCGGTCGATGGTTTGCTTGCCGCACAGGCCGCAGGAACTGGAGACGAACCATTGGCGGCGCGCCGCTTCGATGCGCTCCGCACGCTGCAACATGGCCGCATCGGTCAGCGTGACGCGCGCGATGTTGCCCCATTTGGCTTGCGCATCGAGTTCGATGTGCGCGACATCGCCCGGCTCGGCGACGACGCCTTCGGTCAGGCAGAAGCCCGCCGCCAGGTCCAGGTCGTCGCCGGGCGTCCGCATGGTGACCGCCAGCGGCGCGTCGCCGAGCCGAATCTCCAGGGGCTCCTCAACGGCCAGTCGATCGTCCGTCGGCCGGGCGCACAAGCCGTCAAGTCGCGTGATCGAACGCGTGGTGCTCGCATCGTGATCGTGCATGATGTTCATCATAATCGCCCGCGCGTCATCCTCGCCGACCGGTCGGAAAATCCGCGGTTGATATTTAGCATTTAGCCTAAATGTGATCTGATGAGCGTGCTCAAAACGTGCGGGGAATCGCGGCGGATTGAGCGGGGGGAGGCACAAAAAAAGCCCTCACAGGGGTGAGGGCTTGGGGGTCAGCGATGATGAGATTCAATCACGCGGCGGGCTTGAATTCCTTGACCTTCTTTACGACTTCCGCGGGGTTGGCGTCGAACTTCGCCTTGCACTTCTCGCAGCAGAAGCCGATCTTCTGGCCCTGGAACTCGGAGAACTGGGCGGCATCCACGGGCTTGCCCGACACGGGGCAGGTCCCGTTGATCGCGGCGCCGGCGTCGGCGGTCTTGCCCGCCTCCTTGGGCTCTTCCTTCGGTGCGGTCCAGCCGCGGTCGATCTGAAGATTCGGCAGGGCCTTCTGAAGGTCCGCCGCCCCCGCATCCGTCACGGCCGTCTGCCACAGGTAAAGCTTCTCGAGATTGGCCAGCCCCTTGAGGTTCGCCAGCCCCGCGTCCGTCACCTTCGTGCCATACAGGTTCAGGTAACGCAGTTCCGATAGCCCCTTCAGGTGCGCCAGACCGGCGTCGCCGATGGCGGTCTTCTCAAGGTGCAGGCGGCGGAGGTTCTTAAGTTCCTCAAGCTGCGCCAGGCCGTCGTCGGTGATCTTCGTGTTGGCGAGGTTGAGCCAGGCGATCTGCGTCGCGACGGGCTTGAGGTGCACCAGATGCGAGTCGCCGATCTTGTCCGCCTCGGCGCGGAAGTCGACGTTGATGAGGTTCGTGTCCTTGGCGAGCGGCATGGCCAGCGCGCCGAGTGAAGCGAGTTTCTCGATCGCCTTCCCGTCAGCGGCGGGGACCTGCGGCAGGACTTCACCCTTGGGGGCCGCGGCGTTCTTGTCCTCGGTCCACGCCCCGAAGTCCGCGCCCTCCGCGATCCACTGCTTGATGAGTTCCTGCTGATCCTTCGTCAGCGGATCGCCCTTGGGGGGCATGATGTCTTCGTCGTCGGCGGGGAGACTGACGCGCTTGAAGATTTCGCTCTCAGCGGGCTTGGACGCCACGAAGGTCTTCGCATCATCGCCGCCCTTGAGGATGGCTTCCTTGGTGTTGAGCCGGAGGCCGCCCTTGTCCTTTTCGACGCCGTGACACTTGTAGCAGCGGTCGGCGAGGATGGGGACAATCTGTTTGGCGAAATCGACCTTCTCGGCCCGCGCGGCCATCGACATGGCCGCAACACACAACACGCTCATCAACATTGCTTTTCTGATCATGAATCGTTTCCTCGACGTTGGGATCGTCAGCGGGACACCTGGCGGCGGGAAAACATTGTAGTGTGCGGTCCTCGCCGGTTCTAGCATTACGTAAAACCCTTCAAATTATTACGTTGCGGCCCCGGCCCGTTCGATGCGGACGCGGGCGTTGTAGTCGGGGACGCCGCCGAGGCGGTCGCAGGCGCCGCGGGGGATGATGACGTTGCCTTCGGGCCAGAGAATCTGAAGCGTGCGCCGGGCCACCGGCGCGATCAGGACGCGGCCGGCGTAGCGGCCGACGTCATTGGCGAGCACCACGGGATCGCCATGGCGCAGCTTCAGGGCCGCGGCGTCGTCGGCATGCATGAACACCGCATCGCGATCCGCGCCGGTGAGCGGATCGCGGTCGGCGTAGATGAGCGTGTTGAACTGCTTGCCGCGCCGGGTCGTGACATGAAACTCGCCGTCGGCCAGTTCCGTGTCCGGCACCTCCGGCGCCCGGAGATGCGCCTTGCCGTCGGGGGTCGCGAATTTGCCGTCCTGGCACAGGTGCGGCCCGCCGTATTGGAATTGATCGCCCCCGGCCTTGAGCTTCTCGATGCCCGCGTACATGGGAACCACACGCGCGATCTCCGCGCGAATCGCCTCGCCGCTGTCGCAGCCGAACAGCGGCATCCGGGCCGGATCGACCGCGGCGGCAATGTCGCGCAGGATGCGCCATTCGCATCGCGCTTCGCCGACCTGGCGTGGAATCTGCGGGCTGAGCACGACGCGGCGTTCGGTCGTCGTCTCCGTCCCGCCGCCTTCCTGTTCGTAGCGTGTCTGGGCCGGCAGGAGCAACACCGAGCCGCCCGCCATCGGGTCAATGAACATCTGATCCGTGAGAATGATGTCCTGATGAACGCGGAGCGGGACGTTGGCCATCGCGCGCGTGACGTAATCGGGATCGGGCAACGTGCGGAGGAAATTGCCGCCCAGACAATAGAGCAGGTCCAGCTCGCCGCGCAGGGCGGCATCGACCATCTCGACGGATTGGAGGCCCGGCGCATCGGGGATGTCGAAGCTGTAATGCTGGCTGAGGGCCGCGGCGTTTTTGGGATTGACCGTCGCGCCGCCGGGGAAGGCGGTGGCGTAAGCGCCCATTTCGGCCCCGCCCTGCACGCCCGAATGTCCGCGGATGGGCATGAGCCCGCACTTGTCGCGCCCGACGTAGCCGCGCATCAGGCCTAAATTCAGGATCATCTGCACCGCGTCGGCGCCGAAGACGTGCTGCGTGATGCCCATCGACCAGACGAACACGGCGTTGGGCGACTTGGCGATCAGGTCGGCGAACTCGGTCATGCTCGCGCGCGACAGGCCGCTGCGCTTTTCGAGCATCGGCCAATCGAGCTTCGCCGCCTGTTGGCGCAGTTCGTCAAAACCCGCGACGTGATTGACGACGAAACCGGCGTCATAGTCGTTGCGTTCGATGAGGATTTTGATCACGCCGTAGAGAAACGCGATGTCGCCCCCGTTGGCGACGTCGAACCAGTCGTCGGCGATGTCGGTGCCGAAGACGGCGCTGCCGGCGGTGCTGGGGACCCAGTAGCGCTTCATGCCGGGCTCTCGGTAGGGATTGACGAGGACGACGCGCGTGCCGAGTTTTTTGGCCTGGTGCAGATACTTGGTGGAGACGGGTTGGTCATTGGCGGGGTTGGAGCCGAAGAACACGATCAGGTCCGTGCCGAACCAGTCGCGGTAGCTGCACGTGCTGGCGGCGACGCCGAGCGTGGGCTTCATCGCGCCGGTGGAAGGCGAATGGCAAAGTCGGGCGGCATTATCGACGTTGTTGGTTCCCAGATAGCGCGCCACTTTCTGCGCGACGTAATACACCTCGTTGGTGATGCCCCGGCTCGTCAGAAAGAACGCCAGTCGATTCGGATCGCTGGCCTTGATGCGCCCGGCGACGAGGCCGATCGCTTCGTCCCACGAAATGCGGCGGAAGCCCGCATCGCCGGCATCGCGGAGCATGGGGTACGCCAGCCGACCGAGTTTGCGGAGCTTCTTGTTGGAAAGGTCGCGGACGCGATTCACATCGCCGAGGATCGTGTGATCCATCGGGCCGACGGTGTTCAGACGCAGGAGATTGAGTCGCGTCTGGCACAGATGGACGCCGGAGATGGTCCAGTCGTGAAACCCCGCGACGCCCAGGGCGCACCCGTCGCAGACGCCCTTGCTCAGGACCTTCCAGGCATAGGGGAGATTGTCGCGGTTCTCCCAGACAATCGAAGCCATATTGCGAAAGTGCTTGGGCTTGGTGGAGCCCAGGCCGAAGGGCACCAGGACGCGCAGCCGCTCCGCGAGGGTTTTTTGAATCTCGTGTGACAACGGAGCCCTTTCAGCGTGTGTGACGAATTATAGTGGCGTCACGATGTTGCGTACAAACTTCTGGCGGGGCGGGTGTTATGTACCCGCGCGGCGGGTCGGCGTCAAGGTCGCGCTTTGCAATAAGGCGATTCGGCCGGCGTTAAATGTTATCGCCTGCAGACGGGAGTGTTTCCCGCTTGCGTCTGGGCGATCACAATTGTTTCACAAAGGTGGAACCGGTATGCGTAATTGGATGACAATCGTTGCGGCGGCGGTGGTTCTGGTGGGCGCGGCGAACTTCGTGAAGGCGGAAGACGCCAAGAAGCCGGTCGATGTCGAAGCGGTGTTCAAGCACAAGGACACCAACGGCGACGGCAAGCTGAGCGTCGAAGAGTTCGTCGGCAAGCTGACCGGCGAGAAGGCCGACAAGGCCAAGGAGCGCTTCACCAAACTCGACAAGGATGGCGACGGCTCGCTGAGTCTCGACGAGTTCAAGGCGGGCATGGAGCACGCCAAGAAGGCCGAGAAGTAATTGGCGATCCTTCAAGACGGGGGGACTGAAGTCCCCCCGCCTCCGGCATGAAAAAAAACCCTTCGGTTCAGACCGAAGGGTTTTTCATTTGGAGGATGCACGGAATGATCACTGCGGCTGATTGCGCAGTTCCAGGCGTTTGAGCGCTTCCTTATAGCGTCCGCCGCCCAGCTCCTTGTCGAAGCGTTCGAGCTTGAGGATGGAGGTGAAGATCTTGCGCTGGGTTTCGCCGGCCGCTTTCTCATCGGTCTTGGCGAGCGCTTCGCGGTCCTTGTCCATGATGGTCAGGTACATGACCCAGCAGTCCCAGACGATGGGCGAGGACTTGTCGGGCGCGAGGGTGAGGATCTTGCTGAGCATCGCCTTGGCGTCGTCGTATTTTTCGAGATGGAACAGCGCCCGGCCGCGCCCGTAGAGGACGTCGATATTGCTGTCCCCGCCGGTCTTCTGGTAGAGGTCATCATAGATCTTCAGCGCCTCGTCGAACTTCTCGGCATTGAGAAGCTGATCGACGAGGATGAGGTTGAAGGCGGACATCGCCTTGGGGTCGTTGGCGTACTGGGGCTGGCGCTTGGCCCAGTCCAGGAGGAACTGGCCCAGGTCCATGCCGGTCTCGGCGAGTTTCTTGGCCTCGTCGGGCGCGTTGCGGAGACGGGCCTGTCGCGTCATTTCGTTGATGCGGTCCAGGACGCTCTTGATCATCGGCCCGCCCTCATCGGGGTGGACGTTGATGTACTTCTCGATCTCGTTGCGCGCCTCGGCGACCCGGCCGAGCTGCACGAGGATGCTGATGGCCATCTGCCGCTTGGACGTCACCAGGTCGGGGAACTGGGCGTACTTGACATCGAAATCGGTCAGCGCGGTGAAGGCCTTGGCCGCCTGACCGGCCGCCGCCATGACTTCCGCCTGCAGGAGCAGCGTGTCGCCCTGATTATGCAGGAGCGTCTTGGCGCGGTCGCCGCGGGTTTTGGGGATGATCGTGTCGAAGAGGCGCAGGGCGTCGTTGGCCTTGTTGATGATCACATCCGAAGCGGCGGTGCGCTCGTTGCCGGCGGGCATTTCGCGCCAGAGCACGACGCGGCAGTAGAGCGACTCGTACGCGGCGCTGATGTAGAACTCCTGATTCTGCGGGACTTTTTCATATGCTTCGACGGCCTCGTCGTAGCGCTTCTGCTCGCGGAGGAACACGCCGCGCGTGTACCACATCGTCGGCGCCTTGGGGCTGTCGGGGAAATTGGTCAGAAGACCCTTCAACGCCTTGTCGTAGACGGCGATCGCCTTGTCATTGTCCTTGTGCTGGCTGTAGACCTCCTGCGCGAGCAGGACGGCGTACTCGGCGGCCTGCGCCGCCTGCGGGTCCTTGGGGTACTTCTCGACCAATTCGACGAGCGCCGTGGCGGCGTCAAAGAGCATGCCATGCTGATAGAACGCCACGCCCTGCTTGAACAGCGCCTGCGCACGCATCGTATCGTCGATCGTCTTGTCGTCACGGGCGAGGAAGTCCTTGAGCGCTTCCTCGACCTTCTTGTATATGTCGTTGGCCTGGCCGCGGAGTTTCTTGGCTTCCTCCTTGTCGGTCGCTTCGCCGGCCTTGGCCTTGAGGTCGTTGGCCTGAGCGGTCATGGCGTCGGCGTTGGCGAGCACTTCGAGCGGCGCCATCGACGCGAGCTTGCTCGGGTCCTTGGGCGTCGCGGCGCTGCGCTCGACGATGCGGTCGTTGACGTACTTCTCGATCGTCGGCTTCCATTGGGCGGCTTCGGAACTGTTGAAAAGACGGGGATAGACCGACTGATCGCCCGAGATGGCGAATTCGCGGTCGTAGGTCAGGATGAGCAGCACCGGCGACTGCGAAGCGGGGACTTTGGTTTCCAGCTCATGCACGAGGTTGATCGCGTCCGAATCCTTCTTGAGCTGGTGCAGGGCTTCGGTCTTGGCCAGCTCGGCGGTGAGCTGGATCATCGAATCCTTGGGGGCGTCCTTGATGGCGACGTCAAGATGCTCCAGCGCCTTGTCGGCGGCGTTGAGTTTGATGAGCACGCGGCCGAGCAGACTCTCGGCCTGCACCTTGCCGGCGGGCGAGAGCGTGCCGCCGGCGAGCAGGCGCGTCAGCTCCTCGCGCGCCGCGGCGAGCCGGCGCTGGGCGTCCTTGGGCTTGGACACCATCGACGATTCATAGAACGCCCACGACTTGTAGAACGGCACGCTGAGCCCGGCCACTTCGTCGCGCAGCATGGCCCAGAAGCCCGTATTGTCGAAGTCGTTGACGAAGTTGCGGCGGCGGGGCAGATCGCCCATGAGCCGGAACAGGTCGTCGCCGGCCTCGTCCATGATGTCGCCCGCTTCGGCGGCCAGATCGTCGAAGGCCTTGCGCTGCGCCTTGGTGGGCTCGCCGAACTCGACGAACTCGGCGGCGTTGACGTACTTGAACGGAAGGGCCGTCTCGAGAATGAACTTGGCCATGTCCGTCTTCCAGATCGGCTGCTTGTGATGCGAGAACGGCGCGACCTTCAGAAGCTCGCGGTACGCATTGAGCACGTCATCGACGGCGGCGGCCCGGACCTGCGGCGCGGCCTTGTCGTCCTCGACGCGCAGCATCTGCTGCTCGATCTTGATCTCCGCGAGCTGCACCGGATCGCTGGGCGGATTCTTGTCCAGGTAATAGAGCAAAAGCTCCTTCATGTGCCGCTCGCGCAGACCCTGAATGAAGCGCGCATCGTCGAGGCGGTTCAATTGGGCGTGAGCGCCGGCGGAGCTGACGAGCAGGAGGATCAGACACCAGAGTGTGAGGCGAAGCTGTTGCATGTTCTTTTTTCAATGAGCGGCGGCGAACCGGACATTCACATATCCCGCCCGCACCGCGGCGTTGTAAGCGTTGAGCACATGGGTCCAGTGCACGGTCCGGTCGGGCACGATGTCGATCGGATCGGTCGGCAGATACGCGCCGGTCGGCTGGTCCGGCCGATGCTGCATCGCCCGCAGCGAGCGCGACAGATCGTTAAAGTCCGTCGGCGGATTGGAGGAGCCGACAAGCTGAATCGACACATCCTCGCCGCCGAGACTGCGCAGCGCAATGCGAAGCGGCGGCTGCGGATCGGTCAAGTTCGCGACAGGTGTCGGCCCGGCGGGCATCTCCGCCGGAAGCACGCCTTCGCCGACGGCGAACGCGGCGGTCAACATGAAGAAGATCAGCAGGAGGAAGCACACATCGAGCATCGAGGTCAGATTCAGCGACGGCGATTCGGTCGCCCGCTTGTCGGCGCTTCGGCTGTGACGGGTGCGGTCAGTCATCGCTCTTCCTGAACGGATCACTTGTTGGGCTGGGCGAAGTTGACGTTGGTGAACTTGGCGCGGACCGCCGCGTTGAAGGTGTTCACCACGTGCTTCCACTTCACCGTGCCGTCGGGCTTGATGATCACCGGATCATCGGGGTTGTACGGGGCCGACGGATTGTCCGGCCCGTTCTGGATCGACTTGAGCATCGCGTACAGTTCCAGCGCATTGCCCGGCGGGGTCGGCGAACCCTCAAGCTGAATCGACACGTCGTCGCCGCCGAGACTGCGCAGGAAAATCTTCAATTGGCCCTGCGGCGGCTCGTCCTTGGAGGCCTTGCCCTGCCCGGCGGGCAGGTCGGCGGGGAGGATGCCTTCGCCGACGGCGAAGCTGGCGGTGAGGATGAAGAAGATCAGAAGCTGAAAGCACACATCGAGCATGGACGTGAGGTTCAGTTCGGTCACGCCGGACTGCGCCGGCTTCTTGGACCGCGACTCATGATGGACGGTCTCGGTCGGCTTGACCTGCTGCAGATCCTCGGCGCGGCCGGTCGGTCTTTGTTTCATTTCGGACATGGCGATGCTCTCACTGCGACGCTGTCTGGCCGCGAATTACTTGCCTTTTTCTTCCAGGAAGGCCACGAGATTGATGCGCCCGATGCCCGCGGCGGTGATGGCGTTCATCACCGGCTGGACGTTCTCGTAGTTCACGCTGCCGTCGGCCCGCAGATCGATCTCGATCTCCGGGTCCTTGTCCTTTTCCGCCTGCAGCAGGCCGGTCAGCACGGAATAGTTGCCGGGCGCCACATCCGTCCCCCCCACGCGCAGGTTCTTGACCTGGCCGGTCGTGCCTTCGGGAATGACGTTGACGATGACCTTCTTGCGGTCCTTCTTGTCGATGACGACGGGCTTGTCGAGGTACGGCGGTTCGAGCTTGGGCAACTCGGCGGCGGCGAAGTTGGAGATGAGCAGGAAGAAGATGATGAGCTGAAACACGATGTCCATCATGGACGTGAGGTTCAGCGTCATGGCGGCCTTGCGTGGGACTTTGACTTTGGGCATCGGGGGGCTCCCTTGGCGCGGGTCGGAGGATCAGGCCGGACGGGGCTTGGGCGACGCCGGGGCGCCGGACGCCTTGGCCGGAGCCGACGACGCCGTGCCGCCGCCGGACGCCTGCTTCTTGGCGCCGGGCTGGAACTGGCTGATGAGCACTTCGGCCCGGATCATCATCTCGATCATCATGCTGTCGATCTTCGCGCGGATCAGCGCGACCGCCGCCACGGCCGGAATACCCACGACCAGCCCCCAGAACGTCGTGATCAGCGCGGTCGAAATACCGCCGGCCAGTTCCGCCGGGTTCGGCTGCCCGCCCTTGTCGACGATGACCTGGAAGGCCACGATCATACCGTAGATCGTGCCGAACAGACCCACCATCGGCCCCACCGCGCCCAGCACGTTAAGCAGCTCCATCGCACGGATGCGCTTGGAGCCCAGCAGGTCGGTCGTCTCCTCGATCGCGCGTTCCATCGCGCCGTACCCGTTGGCGGCTTCGCTGAGCGTCGCGTGGATGATCTGCCCGAACACCGTATCGTCCGCCGCCGCCCGCTCGATGGCTTCGCGGAAGCGCTTCTCCTGAAGCAGCTCCTCGTACGCCAGCACGCTTTCCTCGGGCATGATGACGCTGATGCGGTTGTCCATGACGTGCTTGATGATCAGCGCCATCGTCGCCACGCTCATGAGGATGATCACCCAGATCATCAGCACGCCGCTGAAGTTGTCGGCCCAGAAGAACATCTGGAACACGTTGCTCTTGGGCTTGGAGGCCGATTGGGCCATGGCCGGCTGCACCATCGCCATCAGCGCCATCGCCGCCATCGCAATCGCCCAACCCTTATGCACCAGTCGTGAACGCATGAGCGTCTCCTTGAATGTTTCCAATCGTGGTCGTCGGATTCGGATCAGCCGGTCGCCTCGGCGCCGGGGTTTGTCATCGGTGTCGCCGGCTCATTTGACCGAGCCGAGCAGTTTCTCGATCTCCGCACTCTTTTCCGCATCGTCCTTGGCGAGCCCCTGCGCCTCGGTCCAAAGCTCGCGGGCGTGATCGGGCTGCTTGAGTTTCGCGAAAACCTTGCCGCCTTCGATGAGCGAAGGCAGGTAGTATTCGGTCGTGTGCGGGCGGAAGTGGATGATGACGCGCATGAACGACACGGCCGCATCCATATCCTTGCCCTGGGCGGCCTGAATCCGCCCGCGCTGATAGAGCAGCTTCGAGAGCGAAGCGCCTTCCTGCCCGAGCTGTTCATCGACGAGCTTCAGCGCCCCGTCAAAGTCCTTCTTGTCGATCATTTCCTGTACATAATCGCGGGCGCCCTCCGCCTGACCGCCGACGAGCCCGCCGGGGCCTCCGGGCGTGACGACGGGCATGACCGCCTCGCCGGGCGCCTTGTTGAGGTTCTCCATGACCTTCGTCAGCGCCTCGCGCACCTGCGGATCGAGCACCGTCGGCACCTCGATCGCCATGTTCTTGGCCATCGTCTGGCGCGTCGCCTTGTCCTCCGGCAGATTCTGCGGCACCAGCGACAGGAGCAGATCCGAGTCCACGTTCTCCATCTTGTTCAGTTCCATGAAACGCTGCATCGCCTTGGTGAACTGCCCCGAGCGGTCCAGCGCGAACGTAAGCTTGGCCGTCACCAGAAGCTTGAGCCAGTCCTCGCGGATGTCGTCGACCATCTTGGTCAGAAGGTCCGCCGCCGCGGCGTAGTCCTTCTTGTCCATCGCCGCGTCGGCCTTCTCATAGTCGGGGTACCGGCTGAGCTTCAGCGCCTGAATGTTCTGCACCGCCGTGCTCTGCTCGCCGCCGGCCGTCACAAAATAGATCAGCCCGCCGCGCATGCCCGTCACGCGGATGTTCTGATACGAGATGCCCGGCTCGCCGGGCTTGCCCACGCGAATCTCGTCCGCGCCCGCCCCCGCCGCCAGCATCAGCACCGCCAGCAACGCCGCCGTGATTTTCATCGTTGTTCGCATCATTGCAGGCCCAGGTCCGCTTCGGTGATTTTCTTGAAGATGCCCCCGTGCTGCTTGGCGATGTCGCTGAGCGTGTTGAGCGGGTCGGGGTACAGGAACTGGATCGTGTTGATCTTGATCTTGCGATCCTTGTTGGCGTCGTTGAGCATCTTCAGAAGCTCCTCGCGGTCGACTTCATAGCGGCCGTGCCCGGTGATGTTGTCGGAAAGGACGAACACCAGTTCGGGCTTGTAGCCGAGGGCGAGCTTGATCGCGGAAACGGGGTTCGTCGAGCCGCGCGGCACGATGTTGCCCGCCTCAAGCGTGATCCAGTCGGCGACGCGCTTCTTCGTGTCCGATGTCGCGCTCTTCCATCCGCGCGGCGGAACCTCGATCGCCGAGCCGGCCTGGAAGAAGATCACCGTGAAACTCTGCTTGTCCGAAAGCTCGCTGATCGAGCGCTTCAATTCCTTGATGACGAACGGCAGCGTGTCGATGAGCGACCCGGAGGCGTCCACGACGTAAATGATCTTCGTGGCGTTGCCGCCCGCACCGTAAAACTTGGCGCCGATGCCCGTGCTTGTGCCGGTCGTCGTGCCGAAGGGCGCGATCTTGCCCGCCGCCCCGCCGCCCGACAGGCCGACGAGTTCGAGCTTCGAGTCCGTATTGTTGTTGAGATTGTCCAGCGACTGATCCGTCGCCACCGCCTCCGACTGCACCTGCCGCACATTCTGCGTCGCCTGAAGCTCCAGCGATTCGCTTTCGGAAAGCTGACCGCCCGGATTCTCGCTCAACCGCGCGACGGGAATGATCGGCTGCTCCGGCGGCTCGACCATCAGATACGACCACACCAGAAACAGCGCCAGCACGATGATGCCCAGATGAAACAGCACGCTCGTCATCCACGGCAGCATCGCCTGCATTACTTCATTGATTTCCCCCGCGACGGTCGCTTCCTCTTCTTCCTCTTCCTCATCGCCTTCAATGATCGCCTCCGCGTCCTCAGCCGGCTTGGGCTGCGGCGTGGGGCGATTGATCCGTTGCGAAGCGCTCGCATTCGGGTCCGCCGAACCTTCATCCGCAAATAACCAGAACCACATGGATCGGCCTCCTGCGTCGAGATGACCGGATGGCGCTGTAAGCGCTTCCCTGTCCATCCCTTGAGGTACGCCCCTCGAACCGGGGGCGGATTAACATTAAACCGCAATCTCCGTCAATTGTCCAGCACGAAAGCGTGTCACGGGCGGCGGTTTGACGCCCCAAAACACGGTCATGGCGACCCGCCCGAATGCGGGCCGAGCAACTCAGACTCGCGCACCATCCGAAAAGTTCCGCCGTGCCCGTCGGCAATTTCATGAAGCGTGTTGAGCGGGTCGGGATAAAGGAACTGGATCGTGTGAATGCGCGTGCGATGTTGGGGGTCGAGCTTGTTCAATTCCGCGAGTAATTCGCCGCGATCGACCTCGTATCGCCCCCGGCCGGTGATGTTGTCGGACAGCACGAACATCGCCGCCGGCCGGTACCCCAGCCCGACCCGCAATGCGGGCAGCGGATTCGAGTTACCGCCGGGCACAATGTTCCCGTCATCCGCCGACACCCACCGCTTGGCGCTCATCTTCGCCGCGTCCGTCGCCGATTTGAGCCCCCGCGGGGGAAGTTCGATGGCGATGTCCCGCTGAAAGAAAATCACCGTGAATTTCTGATCCGCCCCCAATCGATCGATCGAGCGCTTCAGTTCATCGGTCACGAATTTCATATCCCCCAGCAGCGAGCCCGAAGCATCGATGACGTACACCACGCTCGGCGGCACCGCGCCCGCCGGGGCGTCGAGATACCCGATCGCCCCGCCATCGGTGACGACCCCGCCGATCGCCTTCGCGCTCGACCCGCCCTGCACGCCGATCAGATCCTCCCACTTGCCCTTTGTCGCATTCAGGTTCGTCGGGTCCGCCGGTTGCACCGCTTCCGATTTGACCGTCCGCAGGTCGGTCGCGCGCGGCGTCAATACCGGAGCGTCGGTCGTGTTGAGACTGGATTGGGTCTTGTACATGCTCGAGGTTGGTATGACGTTGCTCATGTCGCCGTCGCGTTCATCGCGATCCGCCTGCGTAAAGATCACCAGAAAGATCGCCAGCACGATGACGCCCAGGTGGAAGGTCACGCTGGTGAGCCATGGCAGAAACTCCGCCACCGCTTCGTTGATCTCGTCTTTCACGCTCGCGGATTCGTGTTCATCGCTCAGGGGCGCGGGACAGCGGGACGCATGCATGTGCGTTCTCCCAGGGAGGTGGATTGAGGAATTCGGACGCTCCTTGGGATTGGACGCTCGACGCCGCCGATGGTTCCCCGGATGGGGCGCTGCCGCGTGAACGACTCTTTGTACGCCCCCCGCCCCCGGGAAGTTCTCGGACCGTATTGCTAAGCCGCGAGCGGCGTCATTTGGCGCCGGGCGTCACGGGCGCCGTTTTCGTCGGATGCGCCGCCCGATACGCCGCCATGCCCTCCGGCTCCGGCACGGCGATCTCGGGGTTGAGGCCGACCTTGCGCACCTGATCGTAAAGCGGATCGCGAATGCGGTCGTACGCCCGCTGCTTCCAGTCCAGCGGCGCGCTTTCCCACACACGCGCCTTGATGAGCACCGCGTCGGGCGAGATGCGCGGCGTGAGCATGTAGCGCATGAACACATCCATCACGATGTCGTCGAACGGCGGAAGCGCCATGCGATTGCGCCCGATCACCTCCGCCCCTTCCGTCTTGTAGTCCTGCTTCTTCTGATACTTTTCGTACGCCACCTTGGCGATGTCCATGAACTGCCGGGCCCGCTGGGGTTGACGCAGGGCCATGCCCTGATCGATCGCCTGCCCGATGAAACCGGCGATCAGGCCGCGGGCGTCGTCCAGACTCGTGACGCTGTCCTCCTTCACGAACGTGTCGATCACGAATTCATTGAGCGGCTTCTGATAGAGCGCGACGCGCTCGGGGCCTCGGCTCGTGTACTTCTCGCGAAGCTGCTTGTAATACTTTTCGGCCTCGGCCGTGTTGCCCGCCACGTAAAGCTGCTGCACGGACCAGATGAGGAAGTTTTCGTGACCTGCCTGAAAGCTGTCGGGGGCGCCGGAGTGTTTGAGCCGATCGGAGAAGATGCGTTCGTTGGCGCCGTACACCGCGTGGTCGTACGCCTCGATGTACCGCACGTCGGGCAACTGCTCGTACTCCATCGACACGGGATCGAAGCTCAGATAGCCCGTATGCGTCAGGGCCTGAAGGGCGTGAAGCACCTGCCGGTCGGTGTTGAGCAGATCATAGTCGCCGCGCTGCAAAAGCCCGCCGCTGCGCCGCACGCCCAGCGCCGCCCAATACAACCCGTGCGCCGCCGGGTGACGCCAGTCCAGCGGGATCGGCGTGGGCTTCTCGCCCCGCTCGACAAACCACTTGCCCTGCATCAATTCCAGCATCCACATCGGGTCCATGTGGTACATCTGCGTCAGCGCCTTGGCCCGGGCGAACGCGATGATCTTCTCCCGCTGCGGCGCGATCGACGGGTCGTCGAGCCACCTCTGTAGCTTGAGCGTCAGCGGCGTCTTGTCCTCGGGCAGCTTCGCGCCCAGCAATTTCAAGTCCGCCGACGTATCCATCGCCTGATTCGCGATGCGCATCAACAGATCATGGTCCGGCTTGAGCCCCATCGCGTTCAGTTCGTCCAGCGCCTTCTTCGCCGCCGGATCATCCGCCAGAAGCCGGTCGATCGGGTCCGCGTAAACCTTCCGCCGCTGCGCCGTCGTCAGCGCCCGCAGCTTGTCGAGCCGGGCGGCAAGCTCGGGGCTCTTTGCACGGAGATCGGCGATCACCTGGTCAAGCTGCACATCGAACTGCTCGATCGTCAGATCGCGCAGCGGCCAGACGGCGTCGATCACCGTGTCGTTGCCCGCGTTGACCTTCAGCAGCCGCTCGAACTCCTCGCGGATCGCCTGGTCCAGTTCATGTTGATTGACGTACTTCTCGTACGCCTCGGCGATCGGCGCGAACTGGTCGATGACCTGCTGCGTCGTCCCCGCCACCGGCGCGCCCAGCAGGCGATGCCATTCCAGCGCCAACTGCGGCTTGTAGTACCAGTGCATGTCATCGGAAAACTGGCCGATCTTGTGCAGGAAAATCCAGCTCAGCTCCTTGTAGAGCAGCACGCTGTTGGGATTGAGCGGAATGCCCTCGTCGCGCAGCAGGTTGATCCCGTCGCTGACCCACTTCCAACGCTCCTGCGGCGTGTGCGTCGCCACGGAAATGTTGTACGCCATGTTCCACGCATGAAACTGCCACACCTGCGGGAAGCGCGGCTGAAGCTTCGTGATGATGTCCGCAAGCTGACTGGCCTCCCAGAACTGCCCGTCCTGCTTCATCTTCTCCGCGCGGGCCCAGAGGATATCGACCGCCAGCCCGCGGAAACTGCCCAGCGCCGCCTGCGTCAGCGCGATGTCCGGCGGCAGATTCTGCATCATCTGATCGTTGGCCGTCAGTTGAAGCGCCTGCCGCTGCCGATTGATCGCCGGCATGAGCAAAGCCGCGCCGCTGAGCGTGATGATCATCAGCGCGACCGCGATCAGGATGATGAGTGTGTCCTTGCCTTTCATGATCGTTCTTCACGCCGACGCTGAGCGGCGCTTCGCCGCGAAGCGTCTGGTCTCGTCCATTTCAAATCTGCACGCGCGCCAGCTCCCGCCGCTGGAAAATCAGCCACGCGATCAGGCCCACCATGCCCGTCCAAACCACGCCGATCCACAACACGCAGCCCCCCGTGTCCGCCCACGAGAACAGCCGCCCGTCGATGACCAGCGGCGTCGCGCGGTAGTCGGCGTATCGGCCGACGATCGCGATCACCGCCTGCGCGATGTATTTCATGCCCAGCTCGATGTACCCGAACGTGTCGTCGGGCTTGGAGCTTACGCCCCGCACCGCGTCGACGAGAAACGGACTCGCCGCCGCGGCGACGTACACCAGGAGCGACAGCATGCATGCCACAGGGAAACCCAGGAACGTCGCCGCCATC
Organism: Planctomycetota bacterium; assembly: GCA_016125255.1. Classification (NCBI taxonomy): domain Bacteria; kingdom Pseudomonadati; phylum Planctomycetota; species Planctomycetota bacterium. Next base: position 41,679 of record WGMD01000040.1, read on the forward strand.
AGCCCCAACATCGCCAAAAACGCCAGCTTCACCCACATCGAAATCATCGCCCGCACAAAGTTCAGCCCGAAGTCCCCCGCGCGGTAGAGCACTTCAAACCCATCCTTGGGCGTGAACGAAACCGTCGGATTCGTCGGCAGCGGGTTGAACCAGGCGATCTGAAGCGTCCCGTCCGGCCGAATCAGATCGACCGGCACGTTGACCGTCTGAGCGATGTTGACCACCAGCTTGATCGGCACGACCTGGCCGTTGTACGCCACCTGCATGAGCACTTCGTCGCCCCCGGCCGTGGACGACACCTTGATCTTGTAGCGCATCTGCACGAAGCGGCGCGCCAGCGGTTCAATCGTCGTCTGACCCGCCGCCTTGGCGTCCTCGATCTTCTTCTTGTACGCCTCCACATCGCGTTGCCACGCATCGACGACCGGCTTGAAGCCCGTGAAAACGTACTCCTGCACATCGCGCGGCCCGACGCTCAGCCATTGCTTGTCCAGATCGGCGCGATACTGATTCTTCGCCGCCGTCGCCCCCCATTGCATGAGCTTCTGCGGCGACGCGCCCGTCAGGCCCAGTTCGCCGGCCGTCTGTTCCCCGAGCTGCATGACCGTCTGCGGGTTTTCCTTGAGCGTCTGCTGGAGCATTTTCTCGGCCTGATCGTCGAGCGGGACCTTCGGGCGCGGCTGGGCGGACACGCGCGCGACGAGCACTTCGTCCCGCAGCGCGATGGCGTCGCTGGCGCTTTGAGGCGGCAGGTTCGCCAGGTAACCGACCGTGAAGAAATAAATCGCCAGCCCCGCCACCGTCACCAGCACCGCATTGAGCAGCACGATCCCCAGCCATTTGCCCAACAGATACGTCCCCCGCCGCACCGGCTTGACCGCGACGGTGAAGATCTGCTTGTCCGTGATCTCGCTCGAAAGCGTCGCGCACGCCAGGAAGATCGTCATCAGACTCAGCAAAAGCCCCGTCACGAACATGCTGTACGTCAGGAACGTCTGCACGCGATAGTGCAGCGGATTGTCCGCGCTCTGAAGGAAGGGCATGATCGGCACGGTGACGAGCATCAGCGCCATGAACACGACCGCCAGCTTCATGCGGATCGCCTCGTCGATCACCGTCCGCGCCACGCCCATCGCCCCGCTGCCGAACTTCAGGAGCCAGCGCACCAATCCGAGAATCGCCAGGAAAATCAGCGACAGCATCACGGCGCATCCGATGCCGCGCCCGATGGGGGTGAACGAAAGCAGCTTCCCGGTGAATGCCCCGGACATCGAATCGATGCCGTCGAGGATGACGATCGCTCCGAGCCACATCCCCAGCGTCCGGCTCAATCCCGTGTCCGCCAGCCGCAGTCGGCGAAGGCCGATGAACGCCGCCGCCAGCTCCAGCACGCCCCACACGCCGTCGATCCACCGACCGGCCGTGGTTTCCCAGTACCAGTGATCGATCGACGTGAGCGAACTGAAGAGCAGCGCAACCGACAACCCGATCGAGGCGAGCACGATCGCGGTGTAAATGAAAAACCAGTTGCGGCCTGTTTGGGCGGTCGTCTGGATCACGACTTGCCGCCTCCGCCAAGCAGATCGTCAATGACACCCCTGTCCGGCTCCCCGCGCCCGCCGTCGTCATCGACGTCTTGCGGTTCGACAACATCGCTCGACGCCGCGGGCGCGGTCAGATCGTCGATCACCGAACGCACCGGCTCGACCTTTTCAGGTTCGAGCTTCGCCTTGGCCGGGTCCGCGATGGACGTATCCGTGCTGACAAGCTGATCGATCAGCGCCCGGCCGTCCACGTCTTCGGGCAGATGCGCATCGCGGGCGAGGAACTCGGCGACCGCCCCGCCGGTGCGGGCGCCGCTGGTGCGGGCGCCCTCGGCCTGAGCGCGGTGAACGATATCGAGAAAGAGCTGTTCGAGTTTCTGCCGGGGGGCTTCACAGGCGCGGATCGCCTTGCCGTCACGCCGCAGCAGCTCGTCGATCTTCGTCACCGTCGCGTCATCGAGCTTGTCGGTTTCGATGCGCGTGCAGTCTTCGACGCGCAGGAGTTGATCGCAGGTTCCTTCCGCCCGCTTTTTTCCGCCATAGAGAATCGTCACGCGGTCGCACACGTCTTCGACGTCCGCCAGAAGGTGCGACGAAAGCACGACGGTTTTCCCGCGGTGTTTGAGTTCGAGGATGATGTCCTTGATCTGCCGGGTGCCGATGGGGTCCAGCCCGGTCGTCGGCTCGTCGAGGATGAGCAGGTCGGGGTCATTGATGAGCGCCTGCGCGAGGCCGATGCGGCGCTGCATGCCCTTGGAGAATTCGCCGACCGGCCGGCGCTGCACGGCGTCGAGGCCGACCATTTCCAGAAGCGCGTCGATGCGTTTGACGCGTTTGTGGCGTTCGATATGGAAGAGCCGGCCGTAGTAATCGAGCGTTTCGCGGGCGTTGAGGAAGCGGTAGAGGTAGGACTCTTCGGGCAGGTAGCCGATGCGTTTTTTGATGGCAACGTCGGTGGGCAGACGCCCGAACACGGCGACGCGGCCGGCGGAGGGGAAAAGCAGGCCGAGGATGATTTTGATCGTCGTCGACTTGCCCGACCCGTTGGGTCCGAGCAGGCCGAAGATTTCGTGGGCCTTGACGGACAGGTTCAGATCATCGACCGCGGTCACGCGCGGCCGCATCCAGAAGTCCTTGAAGATCTTCTTGAGGCCGACGATGTCGATGACGTTCTCGCTGGCGATCTGGACCATAGGGGTTGATACGACGCTACTCGCCGGCAGGGTTCTGCTGCTTGGCGTAGCGCTGGGCTTCCTTCTGCTTGAGGATCTGCGGATCGCGATTGATTTCCAGGTACAGCGTCTTGCCCGGGTCGGACGGGAGATAGAACGTCTCGACGTCGCCGGCGAGCACATCCTGCCGGACATCCTGCTGGAGCCGATTCATGACGATGCGCGGATTGTCGAGGTACTGGGGCAGGAGGCGCGTGAACTCGTAGGCCTCGGCTTCGATGCTCTTGCGGGCCTGCGTGCGGTAGGTCCGCGCATCGGCGAGGAGTCGGGCGACTTTGCCGGTGACTTTGGCGGATTCGAGCAGGTCGTTGATGCGTGCATCGGCGGAGGCGATGGCGAGCTTGTCATCGGTGCGGCGGGCTTCCTCATAGGCGTCGATCGCCGCCAGCAGATCGCGATAGCCCTCGCCGGCTGTCTGGGTGAGCACGTCCGTCGCCTTCTTGCGGGCCTCGACGATCATCTCGCCGCGGTCGGCCTCGGCCTTGGACACGGCCTGGAACGCGTCGCGCACCGCCAGCGGGGGCACGGCCTGTTCGAACTGAAGCTCCGTGACGGTGATGCCGGTGTGCAGGCGGTCCAGCTCGTTCTGGATTTCCTGTTTGGCGTTGGCCTTGGCTTCCTCGACGTTGGAGCGGATGAGGTCATCGGCGGTGACGGAGGCGACCATGTGCACGACGCCGCGCGACGCGGCGGCGCGGACAAGCTCGCTCGCCCGCTCAATGGTGCCGACGTTGCGGGCGAAGGCGGGGGCGTCGTTTTTGAGGATGCGATAGTTGACGGAGAACTTGGCGTGCATGATGTTCTTGTCGCCGGTGACCAGCGAGCCGTCGCGCCCGGGCATGAGTCCTTCGCCCATGCCGAGCTTGTCGAGCGGCAGGGCCTTCTGCTCATCGCGCAGGTAGAACCAGAAGGCGTTGTTGTCATCGAGCCGGACGCGCTGCACGGTGGTGGGCACGATGATGAACTGCCCGATGGGCTCGGGGGGCCAGAAGTACGGCCCGCCGGGCTCGAGCGCCTGCTGGGACTTGTCGCCCTGAATCGCGCCGAAGATGGTCCGCACGGCGACGGTGCCTTCGTTGACCGAGCGCGTCCCGCTGAACAGGAACGCGATGACGAGCAGGATCATGATGATCTTGAGAATCCCGAAGCTCAGCCGCAGCGCTTCATGCAGCGAGCGGTTGGCCGGGTCCAGCTCGTCGGCGTTGACGAGGGCGCCGGGGTGGGCGTGGAACGGGTCGTTGTGATCATGGGCATGATCGTGGGCGTGATCATGCGAATGATCGTGACCGTGCGAGTGGTCATGATCATGGTCATGATCGTGATCGTGGTCGTGCGTCTGGTTCATCGTTTACTTTTCGCTGCTCGGGGCTGCGGGATTGGTCGCGGTGTCGCCGGTCGGGGGCGTGAAGAGTCCCTGGAAGAGGCCTTCCTTGGCGTCGATGAGGAAGGTCGAGTTGTGCTTGAGGACTTCGCGGGCGGTTTCGTTCCAGCGGAGGAAGATGGCGAAGGGCTCGTTCTTCTTGAAGACGCTGTAGAACTCGGTGGCGGCGGCGTCGCCTTCGGCGCGGAGCGCCTGGGCCCGGCCGTCGGCGAAGGCCATGATGCGCTTGGCGGCGTTGTCGGCTTCGCTCTCGATGCTCTCCTTCTCGGCCTTGCCTTCACCGACCGCGCGGGCGGCGAGGGCTTCGCGCGTCTTGCGCATGTGGTTGAACACCTTCTCGGCGACCGGCTGCGGGAGGATGATGCGGCGGATGCCGACGGTGTCGATGGCGACGCCCAGGTGCTGCTGATCGGTGGTCTGCTCGATGCGCTGGCGAATCTTGTTCTCCGCTTCGTCGAGCTTGAGCTTGGCGGGGTCGATGTTCGTCAGGTCGTCGAAGGTATAGCTGTTGAGCACGGTGCGGGCGTCGCGCAGCTTGGCGCGAATCTGCTTCTGCGCCTCGTCGACGTTGCCCAGCGTGCGGTAGAACTCGAGCGGATCGGTGATGCGCCAGGCGACGAACGTGCTCACCACGATCGACTGCTTGTCGAAGGTCTGCTGCTCCTCGAGCCGTTCTTCCAGAAGCTGCACCCGCAGGTCATACGGCCGCGTCTGCTGCACCGGCCAGGGCCACTTCAGATGCAGATTGCCCAGCAGGCCCCCCTGCTCGGCGTCGCCGCGGTAGATGGACGATTCGCCGGCCTTGCCGAACGTCGTCACCACGACCGCCTCGTTGAAGTCGACCTTGAACGTGATCATGTAGAACACGAACACCAGGGCGACGATCAGACCCACAAGGAATGTGAACTTGTGCTTCATGGCCGGACAGCTCCGTCAGTTATTTGCTCTCGGTCGCGCCGAGGGCGCCGCCGAATGATGTTTCCAGATCCTTGAAATCGCCGCGAATCGTCAGATTGCCGCGCTTGCCCAGCAGGATGTACTTGCGTGCATCCGCCAGACCTTCCTCCAGCACTTTCAGATAAGCCCGCATGCGATACAGGTTCGGCGCCTTGTCGTACGCCTCGGCCTGCTTGACGAAGCGGACCGCCTTGCCGCGCTCCGTTTCCTCGCGCTCCCAGCGGTACGCCCGGGCCTGCGCGATCGAAACCGCGGCCGACCCGCCGGCTTCGCGCATCAGCGCTTCGACCTTGCTCGTCTGCTCCTGAACCTGCTCGGGCTTGACGTCCTGCGACGTCTCCATCTGCTTCAGTTCGTCGATCTGCTTGTCGATCCGCCGGGCCAGCTCCTCCGTCCCCGCCACGCGTGCCAGCGTCTCGATGGCGTGCTGCCGGCCCTCCTCGATGGCGGCCTGCTTGTCCTGCTCGGCGCTGACGACCTGATGGAACGCATCCGCCACCTTCAACGGCGGGTGAATGCTCGCCACCGCCACGTCGAGAATCTCAAAGCCCAGTTTCTTCTCGTCGACGCTTTTTTGCAGTCGCTCGCGCAGCTCTTTGCCCGCCGTGAGGCGCGCCGGGCCGATCCATTGATCGATGTCGTGTTGCAGGAGCAGGCGCGACACTTCCAGCCCCGCGAGATTGCGCAGGCGCATATCGCGCTTCTGGGCATCGTCTTCGTCCGCGTCGGCGTTGGCGAGCACGTACTGCACCAGGTCGCTGATGCGGTACTGGACGATGACCTCCGCATTGACGAGCGAATTGCGCGGGCTCGACGTCGTGCCCGTGCCTTCCTGCTCGGAGGGCGACGCCTCGTAGGGCGAAGGCGCGACGATCAGATTCGTCTCGCCCGTCAGGTGTTTGTTGGACCAGAGGATGGGCTTGTCCTCGGTCTGAAGCGGGGCTTCTTCTTCGGGGTTCATCGCCGTTTCGTCGACGTTGCCGCTGCCCACGTCGATGATCCGCACTGAGCTGACATCGTAGAAATTCGCGGAGCTGATCGGCCAGGGCAGCTTGAAGTGCAGCCCCGGATCGAGCGGTCCGCCGGCCAGTCGCCCGAAGCGCGTCACCAGCGCCTGCTCATTGGGCTGCACCACGACGAGGCAGCTCATCGCCAGCATCGCCGCCACGCCGAAGAGCACCAGCGTTCCGAACACGCGCGAGAGCAGTTGCCAGAACCAGCTTCGCGTGATTTCGAAGCCGAACTGGTAGTTGATCGCTTCGTTGATCGTGTGGGCGATCGATTCGGGGCTGGTGAGCAGACTCAGCACGCGCGAGTCGAACGCCGGCCGTGGGATTTCGCCGGGCTTGCGCGGGCGGTAGATGTCGAGGATGAAGTTGAGGACGATTTCGATGCCGATGACGATCATGAAGGCGGGGATGATCGGGGCGAGCGCCTCGTAGGGGGCGCGCACGTCGAAGTGCGCCATGGTCAGCGTAATGGCGAGGGCGGCGGTGATGAGCACGGTGCCCATGAGGTAGCCCGCTCCGCCGCGCAGCAGCGACCACGCCGGCTGCCGCGCCATGCCCGCCAGATATCGGCTCACCAGGAACGTGACGAGGCAGAGCCCCGAGCAGAACGCCAGCGTCATGCCGACGTTCGTCGGCAGCACGCCGCCCTTGCTGCCCTGCCACGTCCGCAAAAGCAGCACGCCGACCGTGATCAGATACGCGCTGGTGAGCAGACTGATCGTCGGCACGATCCATTTGTAGAGCCACGCCAGCCGCCGCCGCGCCACCGACAGGTCGTCGATGGTCGTCTCGAAGATGGAGGTGTCCGTCCCGTGTCTTGCGGCGAGCTGCTCGGCTTCGAGGGCTTCGATGCGCTCGAGCTTGTGCTGCTGATAGACGAGCCACAGACTCACCCACAGGGCCAGTCCGCCGAAGGCGTGCCACGTCGCGAACATGAGCGGAAGACTCTGATTGCCTTCCTTCATCAGTCCGTTGCCCGCCCACAGGGACAGAATCAGCAGCCCCAGCGACACCAGAAGCTGCACGCCCAGTCCCAGCAGCGACGCCCCCGCCGCACGCTGATATGTCTGTTGATCTTCAGTCATGAGAACATTCCGTTGACCTTGACGTATAATCTTGCCCTTGCCGCGTTCGATTCCGAATTCGATGAAAGCGCCCCATGTTTGAACAGCTCTGGACCATCGCCCGAAATACGTTCACCGAGTCGATCCGACAACCCATCTTCCTGGTCGTTCTGGGCGCGGGACTGTTCCTGCTCATTCTCAATCCCGCCCTCTCGGCCTACACGCTCGATGACGACAACAAACTGCTCATCGACCTGGGGCTGTCGACGATGCTCTTCGGCGGACTGGCGCTGGCGGCGTTCACCTCGACCGGCGTCCTTGCCCGCGAAATCGAAAACAAAACCGCGCTGACCGTGATCAGCAAACCCATCAGCCGGCCGGTGTTCGTCATCGGCAAATACTTCGGCGTGGCGACGGCCGTGAGCATGGCGATATGGATCTGGTCCATCGTCTTCCTGCTGAGCGTCCGACACAAAGTCATGTCCACCGCGTCCGATCACTTTGACATGCCCGTGCTGATCTTCGGCATCGCGGCCGGACTGATCGCGCTGTTCCTGTCGGTGTGGGGCAATTACTTTTACGCGTGGGTCTTCACGTCGCGCTTCGCCGGCCTGCTCGCCGGGGCGCTCACCGTCGCCTACCTGCTCGTGCTGCTCATCAGCCCCAGGTGGCAGGTGCAGGCCCTGACCACCGAGTTCACCAAGGACGGCAGCCAGCTTGGGCAGATCGTCATCGCCATTCTGTTCGTGCTCGAAGCGCTGGCGGTCGTCTGCGCGGTGGCCATCGCCTGCTCGACCCGTCTCGGGCAGGTCATGACGCTGCTCATCTGCGTGGCGGTGACGTTCCTGGGCCTCGTCAGCGATTACTTTTTCGGCCGATTCGTCGAGGCGCAGCCCCTGGCGTGGATCGGCTACGCCCTGGCGCCCAACACGCAGTTCTTCTGGCTCGCCGACGCCCTGACGCAGAACCACCCGGTCAGCGCCGAATACGTGGGCCTCGTCAGCGGATACTGCATGCTCTACATCACCGCCGTCCTGAGTCTCGCCGCCGCACTCTTTCAGACGCGCGAGACGGGATGAAATCGAGTGCGGAATGCGGAATGGGGAATGGGGAGCGACAGACAAGGCGCGCTTCGCGCGTCGGCCGTTCCGCATTCCGAACTCGACACTCCGCATTTTCATCATGACACGGCCACCGGCGCGGGGCGCGGGCCTTGGCTGGTGGGGCGCTGGCGTTCGACGACCACACCGGCTTGCTCCAGGTCCTCCCCGTCGCGGACGAGCCGGGCCGAGTTGAACACGACGACGAACGAGCTGAGCAGATGGAAGATGACCGCGACGATGGGCGGGATGAGCCCGAACGCCGCCAGCGTCTCGAACAGTACGACGTAGCACACCGAGAAAATCAGGTTCTGCCGCACCACCGAAAAGGCGTGACGCGAAAGGCGGATCAGGAAGGGGATGCGGTTGAGGTTGTTGTTCATGAGGGCGATCGAAGCCGAGTGAATCGCCACGTCCGAACCGGCCGCGCCCATGGCGATCGAGATGTCGCCCGCCGCCAGGGCCGGGGCGTCATTGACGCCGTCGCCGACGACCGCCACGGTGTATCCGCGTGCCTTGAGATCATCGACGAGTTCGAGTTTCTGGGCCGGCAGGACTTCGGCCTGCACATCGGTGCAGTGCATTTCCGCCGCGACGCGCTTGGCGACGGACCATCGGTCGCCGGTGACCATGACCAGCTTCTTGAGCCCCTGCGCGCGAAGGTCGTCCATCGACTTGGCCGCATCCGCGCGGGTCTTGTCCTCGAGCCCGACCCATCCGATGAGCTTACCCTCGCGCGTCACGTGCAAAAGACTCAGTCCCTCGGCACTGGACCCGTCGAAGCCGGAAAAATCGATGCCCTGCTCGCGGAGCCACGTTTCGCGGCCGACGCGGATTTCCTTGCCGTCGATGATCGCACGCACGCCGCGCCCGGACACTTCCTCGAACTGGCTCGGCTGCGAAAGATTCAATCGGGCGCGACGGGCGACGTTGACCACCGCCCGGGCGACCGGGTGTTTGGAATTCTGTTCCGCCGCGGCGGTGATCGTCAGAAGCTCCGCCCCGTCGACCCCGGGGGCGGGCGTCAGCTTCGACACTTCAAGCTGCCCGGTCGTCAGCGTGCCGGTCTTGTCGAAGACGATGGCGGTCAGCTTGCGGGCGACTTCCAGATCGGTGACGTTTTTGACGAGGACGCCGAGGCGCGCCGCGGCGGAGAGCGCGGCGACCATGGCGGTCGGGCCGGCGAGAATGATGGCGCACGGGCAGGCGACGACGAGCATCGAGATGGCGCGTTCCATGCCGCCGTCGTTGCGCGTGAAGAAGAACACGATGCCCGCCAGCATCAGGATCACGGGTGTGTACCAGTTGGCGTACTGATCGAGAATCCGCATGGCGGGGATGCGGGTCATCTCCGCTTGCAGAATCAGGTCTTTGACTCGGCCGAGCGTCGTGTCGTGACCGGCCTTGGTGATGCGGATACGCATGACGCCGGTCATGTTGATCGTGCCGCCGAAGACTTCATCGCCGTCGGCCTTGTCCACCGGAAGCGATTCGCCGGTGATGTTGGCCTGATTGACGGTGCTGGTGCCTTGGATGACCTGCCCGTCGCCGGGGATGTTGTCGCCGGGTCGGACGATGACGATGTCGCCGGGTTTGAGGTCTTTCGCATCGACTTCCTGCTCGCCCTGCTCAAAGACGCGATGGGCCTTCGTCGGGGTGAGCCGCACCAGCGACTCGATGCTTTTGCGGGCGCCGAGCGCGGTGCGGTGTTCGATGAGCGTCGTCACGATCATGAAGAAGGCGATCGCCCCGGCTTCGATGTAGGCACCGATGGAGAAAGCCGCGATGACGGCCAGGGCCGCCAGCTCGTCCATGTGCGTATGCCCCGACCACAGATCCTTGAACGCCTGCACCACCAGCGGGACGCCCAGCAAGAGCGCCGCGATGATCGCCATCGTGTCGGCGTAGAAGTTGACGCTCCGGCCGGCATCGTTGGGGTCGGTCATGCCGGGGAAAAGCCAGTAGGCGATGGCGGCGTTAATAAGCAGGACGCCGCCGACGAAGGTCAGAATGATCTGCGTGCCGGCGCGGCCCTCCTGCGCCTCCACCAGACTCTTTGCATGTTCATGAGCCATAATGCCCTGTCCCTGCCTTGAGTTGCATGCCTCTCGACGGTCAAACTGCCAACAAACCCACCCACCAGACCGCCGGAAATGATACGTGCTTTACGTTGCACAAGATAGCGGGGTTCGCCCGCATCAGGCAAATTCGCGGCTATCGGACCTCTGGAATAGAACCACCAAGGCACCAAGAACACCAAGGGAAATGCGTGAATAGAGCTCGGCGTGATTTTTCCTTGGTGACCTTGGTGCCTTGGTGGTTCAAATCTCTGAAAAACCGGTCGGCCGTGCTCGCTGGTCCCCACTTGCCCGCCACGTTTTCGACACCTATGGTCATCACCGAAGCCTAATCCGGCGTCCGCAGCGGCGCCGGTGCGGGGGACCCAACTTCCTCGGTCACGAGGATGGGGCGAAGCGTCGGCGGCAACGTCGATGCAGGCCACCTTTCAAGGCCCAGCCCGTCAGCTAACCCCGTCGGCAATTGAAAGGCGACCTCTTTCCCGCTTCGCCCATCCTCGGGCCGGGCATCATGGATCGCCATTGTTTGAACCCGCACCTCGGCGACAAGCCGGGGCGCGATTCGCATGGAGACCGATCATGGTCCGGTTCGTCACGCGCTCGCTCGATTATCTGCATCGATGGATGGTGGGCTTCCGACCCGTGCAGCTCGTGTGCATGGGCTACAGCAGCTACGTCCTGTTCGGCTTCCTCGCCCTGTGTCTGCCGATCTGTCATCACACCCTCGGCCTCCACGCCATCGATCACCTGTTCATCAGCGCCTCCGCCGTCTCGACGACCGGCCTGGCCACGATCAGCGTCGGACATGACTACAACCTCCTCGGGCAGATCATCGTCCTGCTGCTCATCCAGTTCGGCGGGCTCGGGTACATGGTCATCACGTCCTGCACCCTCCTGGCCTTCGCCGGTCGCGTCTCGCCGCTGCGCCGGCGCGTCACCACGGCCGCGCTCTCGCTGCCGGACGGATTCGACGTCCGCGCGTTCATCAAAATCACCGTCCTCTTCACGCTGCTCATCGAAATCGCCGGCGCGGCGGGCCTGTATCCGATCTTCCGCGATCACGGCGCCCCCCAGCCCCTCTGGCAAGCGATCTTCCATAGCGTCAGCGCCTTCTGCACCGCCGGGTTCAGTCTCCTTGACGACTCCTTCGCCGGGTACCGCGATGATATTTCGCTCAACATCATCATCACCGTGCTCAGCTACCTCGGCGCCATCGGGTTCATCGTGATTCACGATCTCTATAAAAGTCTCACGCTTCGCAAACCCGCCATGACCTTCACCTCGCGCGTCATTCTCGTGAGCACGTTCGTCATCGCGATCGTCGGCACCGTGCTCTTCGCGCTCGACGAACCGACTGTCCGCGATCTGCCCGCCGGTCAGCGCTGGCTCGCGTCGCTGTTTCAGGTCATGACCGCGTCCACGACCGTCGGGTTCAACACGATCTCCATCAGCGATCTGTCGACCAGCTCGATGTTCCTGCTGACGATCATCATGATCCTCGGCGCTTCGCCCTCCGGCACCGGCGGCGGGCTCAAAACCACGACGATTTCCGCACTTTGGGCCGAGATGATCGCCGTCGTGCGCCGCCGGTCGATCACCACGTTCCTCGGCCGGCAGATTCCGCAACTGCGCGTGCGGGCGGCGACGGCGAATGTGATGTTCTACATGATCACGCTCGCCGTCGGCATCTACCTGCTCGACCTCGTCGAGTCCGCCCCGTTCGCCGATCAGATGTTCGAATGCGCCTCCGCCCTCGGCACGGTCGGCCTGAGCCGGGGCATCACCGCCTCGCTCTCCGAGCCCGGCAAACTCATCATCATCGCCCTCATGTGCGTCGGTCGCATGGGCCCGCTGCTCCTGGGCATGGCGCTTTTCAAAGAGCCAAACGAACACACGACCGCGGCGCCCGTGGCGAAAGTCGAAGATGTGGCGATTTAGCGCTGCTCAGAACTGCTTCAAAAACCTCACATCGTTCTCGAACAGCCAGCGGATGTCCCCGATCCCGTACCGCCGCATGGCGATCCGCTCCACGCCCAACCCGAACGCGAAGCCCGTCCATTCGTCCGGGTCGTACCCCACCGCCTCGAACACCGCCGGGTCCACCATCCCGCAGCCCCCCAGCTCGATCCACTGCACCTGACCCCGAACCTTCATCTTGATGTCCATCTCCGCCGACGGCTCCGTGAACGGAAAATAGCTCGGCCGCAAACGAACCTCCGCATCCGGCCCGAAAAACGCGTGCGCAAAGTTAATCAGCGTCGTCTTCAAATCCACCATCGTCACATTGCGATCCACATACAGACCCTCGATCTGATGAAACATCGACGAATGCGTCGCATCGTGCGTGTCCGGCCGATATACCCGCCCCGGCGCGACAATCCGAATCGGCGGCTTCGTCGTCTCCATCACCCGAATCTGAATCGTGCTCGTCTGCGTCCGCAAAAGATGCGATTCATCAATATAAAAGTTGTCGTTCACATCCCGGGCTGGATGCTCCATCGGAATGTTCAGCGATACAAAGTTATGCTTCTCGTCCTCCAGCTCCGGCCCTTCCGCCACGTCAAACCCCATCCGGGCAAACACCTCGATCAACTCATCGAGCACCTGCTGTATCACATGCACCCGCCCCATCACTGGCGCTTCGCCCGGCTCCGTCACATCAATGAGGGGCCCCGCCGCTTGCGGCTTCGCACTTCCCAACTGCCCCTTCTTCTCCTCAAACGCCGCCTCCACCTTCTGTTTCAGCGCATTAAGCCCCTGCCCCAGTTCCCGCTTCTCCTCCTTGGGCGCATCCTTGAGCCAGCCCATCGCTTCCTTGAGCTGCCCCTTCGTGCCCAGATACTCAATGCGAAACTGCTCCAGCGTCGCTGCATCACTGACCTTTTCCAGTGCCGCCGTCGCCGCCGCCTCAAGTTGTTGCAATCGTTCGAGCATAGACCCGCAGCATATCACCCCCAACCCCAACTCACCACCGCCGCGTGCCGCCCGCGCACCGCCCGCGCACCGGCGCGGAAACACCGCGCGTTTTCCCCCTTCCCGGACGCCCCCTTTTCCCGCATCAATATCCCCGCTTTTCGCGCATCACCCTGACGCACGGCGCGCACGCGCCCGCCCGTGCGCACCGGCTTACCCGCCCCGACGCGCCGGTGCGACGCAAATCAACGACTTACCGCAAGCGCGCGCGCACCGGGCGCGCACTCGCGCTACCCTCATGCGCCAATCGCGACACCCCCATGCGACAAACCACGCAAATCAACATCGCCGCACCACCATTGCGTCGCCCCCGCCCGCGTTCATCATCACCGCCGCAACACAAACCAGCGGGTGCCGCCCGTGCGGCGCCGCGGACAAAACGATTCCGTCCTCGTGGAAAAAAATACTTGTCGAAGCGTGCTCATGTCGTACAATGGCCCCGTCGTCCCCCGGCTGCGTCGTTGGGGGAAATTGAAAGAGAATCGCGCGTTCATTCCACAGGCAAAATCCTTCGACGTCCGCGTCGCGGCATTCACGTCGGTTTTGCCGTCGCCCTGTCCGGGCAGATTGAGAGAAACTCGATGAAGTCATTTTCACTCCGTCTCGGCGTGTTGTTGCTGTTCCTGTCGCTGGCCCCGATCAGCCGCGCGGACATCGTCCGCTATCAGGCCGACTTCGAGAGCCCGACCTATGCCACCGGCGGGCTCGTCGGACAGGACCAGTGGATCGGCACCGCCATCGCCAGCGTGCAGACCGCCATCGTCCACGCCGGCACGCAGGCCCTCGAATTCGACGCCAACCTCGACACCAACAACTCCCAGCAGACCGCCCAGCGATTGATCACCCTGACCGCCGACGCGAAGATCGTCATGCAGACCGCCTTCTACCTCACCTCCGACACCACCGCCTCCGCCTGGATCCCCCTCGCCGCCTTCGGCGAGAACGGAATCATCGGCCAGCTCTTCATCGGCGCCAACGGCCAACTCAAAGGCGTCGACGTCGTCCACGATCAGTGGAACATCCTCCAGTGGGTCCTGGATTTCAACGCCCAGTCCGCCGAGATATTCCTCAACGACGCCTCCCTCGGCACCACCAGCTTCGCCAACGCCGCCACCGGCATCAACCGCATCGCCGCCGGCCTCTCCCAAAACCCCGGCACCGACCACCTCTACCTCGACGACCTTTCCATCACCGCCATCCCCGAACCCGGCTCGATGACGCTGCTGGGCCTGTCCGCCTTCAGCTTCGTCGCCCGCCCCCGCGGCCGCGCCGCCGAGTGATCGTCGCGATTGTCGTTCCATATGTGCATTAAATCGGTCCCCTCGCTCTCCGCTCGGGGGCTGGATCATCCTGTCCTTTAAGCCGGAGCAACACTCGTTCAAAGATGCTCAATGATCAATGGCACGCCAAGCGCGTTCGCTGAATCTATGATGTGATGAGCATGCCCTCTCATTCCGCACACACTTCGCCCGCGCCGCCCCTCATCGGCTTCAAGCTCGACGCCGCCCCCGCGACGCTCATCGTCATGCGCCTCTTCGCCGGCGTGCACATGCTCGCCTACCTCCTGTTCCTGGCGACTTACGCCATCCTTCACTTCAACCCAGCGTCGCTCCAAACCGCCGGCGGCATCCTGATCGCGCCGCCGCTCGTCGCCCCCGCCCGGCTCGTGATCGGCTTCACCACGCCCGTCTTCCTCATCGCGCTCTGTCATCTGCTCGTCCTCCACCACCGCCGCCCCGCCGCCCTCGTCCCCGGCTCCCTCGCCGGCGCCGCCCTCGCCCTCTACTGGCTCCCCCTTCTCCAAAATAGTTTCACGACGAACCCCTCCGCCGCGCTCACCCCCTACTGGCCCCTCCTCCCCTGTCTCCCCATCCTGATCTGGACCCTCTGCGAAATCTGGCTCAACAGCACATCGTCTTCATAGGGTGGGTCACGCGAAGCGGACCCACCACGATTTGCGCGGGAGCATTCAACGACAATTCATATTGTTCGCGCGGATGTTGGTCGACGAATCGAGCGATGCTTTGTCATGACAAGATGCCGCGACAGGCGTGGTGGGTCCGCTGCGCTTGACCCACCCTACTTGCTATTATAAATGCCAGATTCAATGAGCATACACAAGTAAAGGTATACGCCGATGAGCGACATACAATCATCCATTCGAAAAATCGGCCGAATCGTTGCTGAATATAGAAGTACATTTACGGTTCGGAATGCCACTGGACTCTTGTCGCAAGAGAAATTGGCCGACGAGCTAAAAGTAAGCCGAACCTTGATTGCGCATCTAGAAGAAGGACGTGAACTCCCTGAACCGGAAGTGCTTCGTTCAATTTGCAAGCATCTAGAAATACCTGACCGCTATTGGTTGTCAGCAACACATCCCTATTTCATCGATGCGATGAAGTTTCAGGACTTGTTGATTGAACTGATCGGCCGATCTGTGTCCCTTGATCGCTTAGATGGAGTGGATTCAGAACTCGCCGTCTCAAGAATCCAGATGTGCCTTGAACACAAATTGAGCGCTGTACAGACATTTGACCAATTCAATTCAATCTTGACCTTCTATGGAGAGCGGCCCTGTTCAAGGCGATTCTTCGATCGGTATCTCGGCGTTAATGCCTTTCATGGTCTGGAATCCTTTCATATCGCTGTCCGTCGATTTCAAGGCGATGGAATGAGATTGTATGGAAACTTCCGCCGAGCTTGGACAGTTCTTTCGAGAACATCTGATCTAGATAAGTTTGTGAAGGCGCTTTCGCCAATTGCTATCGATCACTATTCCAGCCGCACCGACTTCGATTCGATTGATGAAATCCCGCCCGAAAGGCTTCCGGACCTAGGGTATATCGCCGTTCAGAAAATCGAGCGGGAGTATCAGGAGCGAAGCGACCTCGCAACCGCGCTGAACGATCTCGCCGGACGAGTGGATTCAACTGGTCTATCGGCGATCACAGATACGCCAGCAAAGAAGCTGCGAAGAATAAAATCTTTGTTGCGCCAGTTTGAGTCGGCGCTTGAACTTGAAGGGCCACTGTTCTCATCCCTAAGTGCACTTGACATTACCCAAGAGGCTGCTCGTATTGCGCCACAAAAGACCGATTTCGCGCGAATTCGAGAAACTCAGCAGCGCGGTTTGCGAAACCTCGCCGTGTATCTTTCTGAGCCGCATATGGATGTCTATGTGGCAACGTCAATGCGGGAAGCCGCCGATTTTATTTCAGTAAATGCGTTTATTTCAAATCTATTTGGATCTCCCGATTTAAAACCGCTACGGCTCCGGTATTTCAATCCAACGCAATCATGGATTGGTGACCGAGTTGCGAAAGGGCTCGTCGAAGCATTAATGCTTCGACGATCTCGAGTTACCGTCTATATGGCCCAAAAGGGCGATACGTTCGGCAAGGACAGCGAGGCTTCTGTTGCACTCGGGCAGGGTAAGACGGTTATCGTTTATGTGCCTCG
The DNA here is from genome assembly GCA_016125255.1 of Planctomycetota bacterium. Lineage (NCBI taxonomy): Bacteria > Pseudomonadati > Planctomycetota > Planctomycetota bacterium. The sequence goes on from WGMD01000040.1 coordinate 58,480, forward strand.
ACTCTACGATGAAGAAGCAAAACTTGATAGCGAACGATTGTACTCCCTAGACGAGTCGCGAATTAATCAAGAGATGTCACGACACAATCTCGAGGCGGAAGAGGGAATGGATGGTCGCGAAAAGGCTGCGGCGATCATGGCTGTGATGCTATCTTCTCTAACAACCAACGATTTCAAGCGAATTCTATTCAATCACTGGGCCGATTTTGATTTGGGTGCTGAACTACGCGATATTAAAGCGGAGGCACTCAAGAAAGAATGCGCCTCATACTTGAAGCTACTTGCTGACTGCGAAGATCCTTATAGTCTTCCAGACCCTGAGTGGTCATGTCCTAAACTTGCTGTAAATTGAGAAGGGGTGGACCCTATCGGTTGGACCAACAACCCACAAGGAGCCACCCCATGAGTCAGAGAGTACCACCGAGCGTGCGAACGGGCCAGAAGATTCGGGATTTGATCGCCG
>WGMD01000041.1 GCA_016125255.1 Planctomycetota bacterium
GTTTTTCGGGGACCTGGCGACGAAGGCGCCGCACGGGCCGTACAACGTGCCTGACAAGTACGCTGATCCGTATCGTAAGCAGGGACTGACCGACACGATGTCGCGATTTTACGGCATGATCGAGAATATTGACGAAAACCTCGGCGTGCTGCTGGCGAAGCTCGATGAATGGCATCTTCGCGACAACACGATTCTGATCTTCATGTCCGACAACGGCTCGGCGGCGGGGATGCAAGGCAATAAAAAATGGCCCGGCTACAACGCTGACATGCGCGGCACCAAGGGCAGCGAATACGAAGGCGGTCATCGAGTCCCGTGCTTCATTCAATGGCCCGCCGGGGGGATCGGCGACCCACGCAAGGAAAACAGCGGGCGCGATGAAGATTACTTGTCCGCTCACTTCGATCTCCAGCCGACCATTGAGGAACTCTGCGACGTCATGCATCCCGATGGCCCGCCGCGCGACGGCATCAGTCTCGCCACCCGAATCAGGAACCCCGTCGCCCCCATGCCTGATCGCACCCTATTCGTGCACTCGCAGCGCGTGGCACATCCGATCGAATGGCGCAAGTGCTCGGTGATGACCCAACAGTGGCGCCTCGTCAACGGCGATCAGCTTTACGAAATTCACAAGGATCCGGGCGAAACGAACAACCTGGCCAAAGACAATCCCGACGAAGTCGCGAAACTGCGGCAGGCCTACATCGACTGGTGGAAAACGCTCGAGCCCGTGTTCGGCGACTACGTCCGCGCCGGCGTCGGGTCCGACAAGCAGAACCCGGTCGAGTTCATGTCGCACGACTGGCTGGTGGAGGATCAGCGGGATTCGCCGTGGGCGCAGGAACTTGTCAAGCGGGGGTTGATGACCAGCGGACCGTGGGCGATCGATGTGTTGCGCGACGGTAAGTACGAAGTGACGCTCTCGCGCTGGCCGCTGCATCTGAATCAGTCAGCCGAGGCGGTGCATGCGAAGCTGACCATCGGCGGGCAAACAGTTGAGAAGGATGTCACACTCGCCGATACGTCCGTCAAATTCACGCTGACGCTGCCCAAGGGACCGGCGATGATGCAGAGCTGGCTGACCACGCCTGAGGGTAAAGTGCGCGGGGCGTATTTTGCGACGGTGAAGCGCGTCGAGTGAAAACTCGAAACTCGAAACACGACATGCATCCGGTCTTGTCTGAACCCTGAACCTCAAATAAAAACCGCCGAGTTCAAGAACTCGGCGGTGGGGGAGGGATGCCTCTGATGAAGCCCGCGGGTGTTACGCGGCAGCTTCTTCGCCCTTGTAGGCGAACTTGCGCTTCAGCGGCTTGGTGACGAGTCCCATGCGGATGGCCTTCGTGGAGACCTTGATCCGGGTGGGCTTGCCGTCGACGATCGCTGTGAGCGTCTGAATGTTGGGGCGGAACTTGCGCTTGGTTTTGCCGGTGATCTTCTTACCGACGCCGCCAAGGTACTTGGCCTTACCGCGGTAGCGGAGACTGCGGCCGGTCGTGGTTTTGCGTCCAGTAAATGCACATACGCGGGGCATGGCGGTCTTCCTAGCTGGGGGTTCGATTTCGAGCCCGCAAGTATACCCGGCCGGCCCCGGTCAAGCAAATTCCCGGCCGTACTTTCCGGCGGCGCTTGCCTGATCCGTCCCCGCCTGCAATAATACCGGGCTCAGGATCAGGACACGCTAACCCGAACACGGACCGATAGACTCCGAAGGATACACGAAGCTTATGGCGATTCGCATCAAAGGCCGCGGCGGTGAGTCGGTGGAGCAAATGCTCCGTCGCTTCAAGAAAATGTGCGAAAAGGAAGGCCTGACCAAGGACATCAAGAAGAACGCCTACTACGAGAAGCCCTCCGAGCGCAAGCGCCGCGCCATGCGCAAGAGCGTCAAGCGCAACGTCAAGACCGACGGTCCGGCCCCGCGCCGTCCCGCCCGTCCGGCTCGCTGATCTTTTGGGTCGGTCCACTCGCCGATCCCTCGACTGATGACCGACCCCTCACATCAACCCTCGCACGACTCGGCAGCGGATGAAGGTCAAACCTTCGCCGCTCATGCCGCGCGCGTGCTCGCCGACAGCAACTGCCAGGACATCATCGTGCAGGACCTGCGCGGCCTGAGCCAGGTCACCGACTTCTTCGTCATCGCCTCCGGCACCAGTCATCGCCAGATTCAGTCCGTCGCCGACGACGTCGCCCGACTCGCCCGCCATGAAGGTCGCGAAGCGATCAGCATCTCCGGCCGCAATGACACGGCTTGGGTCGTTGCCGACTTTTTCGATGTGGTCATCCATCTGTTCGATCCGCAGACACGCTCCTACTACGACCTCGAATCGCTCTGGCATGACGCGGCGCGCGTCGATTGGCGCAGCATGACCAAACCCGGTCAGTTCACGCAGATTCTCGCGCGGCAGAACGTGTAGGGACGTGTCACCCATTGGGTTTTATGTTTCCGTTGAGCCGCGACCCGCAGGGGAGCGTCGGCGTGTAGCACCCGTCGACAGCGCCGCCGCCGGCGAATAGGATGGTCGGCATGGCCCGCCTGCGCATCAGTCTCGCCAACAAATGCCAGATTCTCTTTGGCCTGGCCGTGCTGCTGATTCTTTCGGCCGCGCTGTTCGTGCCTTGGCTCCGCATGCAGAAGCTCGTCGAGGAGTCGCAGCGCGAGATCGCGCGCGAGCTGGCGGACGCGTGGCTTGCCGATCTGATCCAACTCGCCGGCTCCATCGAGGGCTCGCCCGAGCCGCTTGTCGACGCGGAGGAACAGGCGTCGCGCCGTCTCCGCCTCATTAACGAGCAGCAGTTCGTGAGCGAGTCGCTGCGCGATCCGTTCATCGCCGATGCGCTGGAAACATTCGAGGAATCGCCGACGACGCGCGATCTGATCCGCGTAGTCCACGCCGCCGACGGCGAGAAGGTCTATCGCTACGCCCGCGCGATCCGGCACTCGGATATCGAACGCGCCCGGGGCGGCGGCGCGTCGGGCCTCGCCGCCACGCAGGTCGCCGATCCCCTCAAAGCCGTGCTCACCATCGAAATGCGGGCCGGCTGGGCCTCCCGCCAGCTCCTCCTCAACGGCGTCTATATCATCATCGCCGGGCTGATCGCCTCGCTGTTCGCCATCGCCGTCTTCTGGTTCATTCTCACGCGCATCATCCTCTCGCCCGTGCGCGTCCTGCGCGAAACCGCCGAGAAGGTCGCCGAGGGTGATCTGAACATCCGCGCCGATATCAACACCGGCGACGAGTTCGAGCAGCTTTCCGACACGTTCAACACCATGCTCGCTTCGCTCAAAACCTCGCAGGACAAGCTGCGCGAGCTCAACCGCCAGCTCGACCTGAAGCTCGGCGAGCTGGCCGAGTCGAACCTGACGCTCTTTGAAGCCAATCGCATCAAGGGCGACTTCCTCGCCAACGTGTCGCACGAGCTTCGCACCCCGCTCAATTCGATCATCGGTTTCGCCGAGGTGCTCAGCGACTCGATCGCCGGCGCCGATGCGCCCGGCAATGACAAGCGCCTGCGGTACATTCAGAACATCCTCACGTCGAGCCGCTCGCTATTGACGATGATCACGGAGCTGCTCGATCTGGCGAAGATCGAAGCGGGGCGGATCGATCTGCACATCGAGCCCATGAGCGTCAGCGACACGTGCGAGACGTTGCTCGCCCTGATTCGCCCGCAGGCGGACCGCGAGGAGATCACGCTCACGAAGAACCTCGCCCGCGACCTGCCCGTGGTGCAGACGGACCCGGGCAAGTTTCAGCAGATCATCTTCAATTTTCTCTCCAATGCCGTGAAGTTCACGCCTGCCGGCGGCCGCGTCGAACTGGGCGGCGGGGCGGTTGTGCATGACGGCAACACGACCGCCGTGCGCGTGTGGGTCCGCGACACCGGTCCGGGCATCGCCGTCGAGCATCAGGAGGAGATCTTCGATAAGTTCCGCCAGCTTGATTCATCACACACGAAGGAACACGGCGGCACCGGGCTGGGCCTGGCCATCAGTCGCGAACTGGCCCGCCTTCTGGACGGCCGCATCGAGCTTGACTCCGACCTCGGCCGCGGCGCGACCTTCAGTCTGGTCATCCCGCTCATCCTTGTCGAAAAGTCCGAAACGCTCATGCCCGACCTGGCGTCCTGAGGCGAAAATTTTCTCGCAAACGCGATGTTCTCCCCCTTGCGGCCCGTCGTCGCCGGAGGCATACTGCTGTCGGTGGAGCCGTCGTTGTGTGTGTTATGGATGGCCGAGTTGTGCCGGGTCAGATCAACTTTTTAAGGAGCCATGTATGAAGCGCTTTGTGATGGGACTATGTGTGGTGATGGTGGTGATGATGTCGCTGGCGGCGATCGCTGAGGAAAAGGCGGACAAGGCCAAGGGGCACGTCTACGCCCCGTTCAACAACCTCAAGCTCACCGATGAGCAGCGCGAGAAGGTCATCGCCATCCAGTCCAAGATTCGCGAGCAGATCAAGGCGCTGGAGCAGCAGGAGCACGAGCAGGTCATGGCCGTGCTGACCGACGAGCAGAAGGCCGAGTTCGCCAAGAGCGAAGAGGAAGCCGCCGCCAAGCGCCGCGACTACGCCAAGAAGTATCAGGAAAAGAAGAAGGCGGAGGAAGCCGAGAAGGCCAAAGAGAAGGAAAAAGACAGCAAGTGATTTTCGCGAACATCATCAGCGGTCCGAGCGGCGGGGACATCGCTCGGGCCGCTTTTTCATGCGCTCAGAGCAGCGACTTCAGTTCCTTGTCAACCTCCGGGAAGTACCGGCGGATGACGGCGCAGTCGAACTTGCGCATGATCGCCCCCACCGGCTCGCGCGACAATAAAAAGGCGAACGCCGCCTTGATCACACGCTCCGGCGACACCTGCCCGTGGCACCAAAGATCGTAATCCGCCCAATTGAGCGTCACATCAAAATCGTGCCGCCGTCCGTCCTCGTCCACCGCGACCTGGAATTTCCATCCGTGCCCGGTGTCCTCTTCGGTTTTGACATCCACGTTCGCCATGCACGAAGCATAACACAATCGCGCAGCCCGCTACACTATGGGTCCCATGAGCCCCGCGCGCCGACAAGTTGTCAAAACGCTCGCCCGTCAGTTGAAGACAGGTCGCTCGATCACCGCGCTGTCGATCGACACGACCGACATCGATCCGCGCGAGGCGCGCCTCGCCGTGGCGATTCACCGCACGGTGCTTCAGCGCTTCGCCACGCTCGAATACCTCATCGACCGGCATCTGAAAAAGCCGTTGAGGACGCTTGAGCCCACACTACAAGCCGTGCTTGTCAGCGGGGCGGCTCAATTGTTTTTCATGGACAAGCTTCCGGCCCACGCGGTTGTGGACGAATCCGTCAAAATCGCGCGGCAATTTCTCCGCGCGGGGGCGGGGAAGATGGCCAACGCCGTGCTTCGACGCCTCGCCGATCTGCCGCGACATGTCGAACAGCACACGACGTATGCGCCAGCGGCGGATCGACTGCCGCTGATGGACGGCGCATTGATCTTCGAGAGCGATCTATTGCCGGCGACGAGCCACATGGACGCGCATCTGGCGGCGGCGACGAGTCACAGCGTCGAATTGGTCAAGGCGTGGCGCGAGCAGCATGGCGCTGCGGCGCTGCCGCTGCTATTGCATTCGCTGGTGAATCCGCCGACGATCGTGCGAAGTCCGGCGCCGCCGCCGCTGGATTTGGCTGAGGCGCATGAGCGGGCGGGGTTTTATGTTTGGCGGGGGACGCATGCGGCGTTGGTGACGTTTTTGAATGCGGGACCGGGGCGATGGGTGCAGGACCCGACGTCGTTTATGCCGGTGGATGCGACATCGGACCTGGCGCCCGGGTGCATCATCGACTACTGCGCCGGGCGCGGGACCAAATCGCGACAATTGCGATTCACACACCCCGCCGCCCAGATCATCGCGACCGACCCGGATGCGGAACGCTTTGCGGATCTGGCCCAAGTCCCCGGCGTCACGGCGGCGCATATGGACGCCATGACGATGCACACGGGCAGGGCCGACCTGCTCGTGCTCGACGTGCCATGCTCCAATACCGGCGTGCTGGCCCGCCGGCCCGAAGCCCGCTACCGATTTCACGCACGGTCGCTCGCCTCGCTGACCGAACTTCAACGCGACATCGTGGACCGTGCGCTCCCGCTGCTTTCGACCACCGGCATGTTGCTCTACGCCACCTGCTCCATCGACCCGGCGGAAAATCAGCAGCAGGTGCGACATACCATGCAAACGCACGGCTTGAAACTAATCCGCGAACATCTGACTTTGCCCGCCGGCGTCGAAACGACGTATCACGACGGCGGATACTTCGCGCTCTTGGCGTGCTGAGCATGTTGCCGCGTTTGCAGAACCCATCCCATTGCCGTGCGTATCACATCCGGTGTCGATGATGCTTTTCACTTAACCCGTCCGTCCGGACAAGTTGTGGTTGCTGGCCAAACTCTACTCTCAAGGAGCATGCTATGAACGCATCGGTGGTCGAGCTGCGCCCGGCGGACGAGGGCGGGTATCGGGGCTGGACGATTTTGGGTCACAACCCGCTGTATCCGGCGAGCGCGGTGTGCATGATGATCGGATGTTTCGTGCTGAGCCGGTCGATGGACCTGCACGCGGGCGGGGTGTGGAAACTGGCGGGATTGCTGGGGGTGCTCAATGCGTATGAACTGCTTTTGATCGTGACGGGGCTTTGGCTCATCCGCACGATGAAACTGCGGCTCGACGGGCGGCTGCTGCTGTTCGCCGAGCTGTTTTTCATCGTCGATGCCACCCATCTCAACGCCGAGCTGTTCGCGGCTGATGTGCGGATCGGCGGCGTGATCAACGCACTGGTGCTGCTGCTTGCGATCCTCAAGCTGACGTGGATCGCGCAGGCACTACAAATGAAGATGACGCGCGGGCGATACGCGGTGATGGCGGTGATGATGGCGGGCCTGATGCTCTTGCCGGGGGCGCTGGCGATGACGTCGCATGTCATGGAGATCACACCGCGGGGGATGTTCGGCGTGTGGGGCGCGATCGGGGGGATGATCGGGCTGCTGGGAGTGGTGCCGGTGTCGCTGGGATTGGAGAAAGAGCGACCGCTCAATCGATTGCTCAAGCGATTGTTCGTCATCGCGGCGATCTTGTCGCTCGTCGCGCATGGGGCGATGCAGACCTGGGTGTATCGGGCGGAGTTTGATCCGGCGTATGCGGGGCCGGTGCTGGTGGGAGTGTCGCTTGTGTTCGGGCGCGAGCGGTGGGGGACGCGGTCGGCCTTGCTGGCGTGGGTGCTGCCGATGGCGGGGATCGCGGCGGCGATGTTCGCGGCGCACGAACTGATTGGCGGTCGCACGCCTTTCGTGTTCACCCCGCTGCGCATCACGCTGATGGCGGCGGCGGGGGCGTATGTCATTCATGCCTGTCGGCATCGGGCATGGAAAGGCCTCATCACGGCGGGCCTCTGCGCCGCGGCGGCGGCGCAGGGGGTGACGACGGCGCAGATCATCGAAAACGCCTTCCGGTGCATCGGGTGGGTCATCGCAAATCTGCTGCCGCGCACGGCGTTTCAGTGGGGCGTCGTGTGCATCATGGCGGCGTTCGCATTGCTGGGCGGCGGAGCGATGTTGAGCCGACGGGGCAAGCGTGTGACGTAAGCGGCAAGGCGTACAGCAGGGGACGGCTGTGCCACAGCGTGCAAACGGACACGGGTTTGGGCGGATTCGATTCACGCTCCCACTCGATGGGGAGCGTGAAAGTCATCAGTTTTGCTTGCGAAAGAGTTTGCGGAAGAGGGCTGCGGATTTTGGGAAGTGGGTGCTTTCGTCGGGGGAGGCGCCGGGGAGGCCCGGAGACAGTTCGTGGCCGTGGTCGGGGAGGTTGACGTCGAAGTAGCAATGGAAGGCGACATGATTGTCGGGGTCGGTGATGAAGTCGTGCATGCGTTGGATGAACAGGGGATTGTCGAGACCGCCGTGGTTGTGGTTGGCCCAGACGAGGCCCCATTCGGGAAAGGCCAGCGGCTTATGATGGGCCTTGGCGAAGTCGGACCAGAAGGCGAGGCCGCGCGGGCTGTTCATGATCCAGTTGTTCCATGCATTGTCGCGCCGGCGGGCGATCTCCGCTTCGTCCGCCCCGGGCGGGAAAGGATACGTGTCGGGCATCCATGTTTCGTCGTACACATCGACGCCGACGTAGTCGACGTATTCATCGCCCGGCCATGCCTCGTCGGCCGGGAACTGCTGCTGCCCGAGCGTCGGATTCCAACAGAATAGCAGATGCTCGGCGCCGCTCACGCTTCGCATGACGTTCACGATGCGTCGCCAGAAGGCGATAAACGCGTCGGTGCGTCCTTTGGCGCCCCACGCGTACCAGTCGCCGTTGAACTCCCACGCCGGTCGGACGATCGTGTCCGTCATGTCATAGCGGACGAGGTTGGCGGCCAAGTCGCGGAAGTGGGCGTCATAGTCGCCGGCGGCTCCCTTTTCGAGCGACACGGCGACGCCGACGCCTTTGCTCCCGCCGCGCGGGCCGGAGCGGTCCGGCGGACCGGCGAGAATCGGCACGGAAAGAATGAGCCGACGACCGGGTTTGGCATGCACCCACTTGGACCAGTTGCTCAGCCACCATGTGGGGTAGGAAATATTGTCCCATGTCTCGGACCCGATCGTGTCGAGCACCCAGACGCCGTCGCGGTCGAGCCAGTTTGCGAACGCATCCGCGCCGAGCATGCCGCAGGCCCAGTGGTAAGTGCCGATGGGCGGATCGACGGGTTTGGTCGCCGGTTGCACCGGGGCGTCGGTTTGGCCGATGAGAATCAGCGTCATGCTCAGCAACAGGGCGACAGCGGCGAAGCGTTGGAGCGGGACGACTTTCATGAAGGATTGTATGGAAAGCGCGGCGGGAGTTCGGCTTTGCCAGCCATCGAGCGATCATCTACCATAGTGGCTTGACCTGGACGGTAACGATTCCCCACGGACAAAGGTTTGAACGGAACGCGGCGGACGTATGGATGCGCAACCCAAAGTGAAAAAGCGATCGGGCTTTCAGCAGTTCTTTCTGCGGGGGCTGGCCATTCTGCTGCCGACGGTGCTGACGATCTGGATCGTCGTGGCGGTGTATGGTTTCGTCGATCAGAACATCGCCGGGCCGATCAATGCCGGCGTGCGCTCCGTGATGATCAGCTACACGGAATTCCCGGCGATCGATCAGACGGACGTGAGCGATTTCGAGAAGGGGATGACCAACGAGCAGCGTGCCGCATGGCGTGCCGCGGGATCAAAACCCGACTGGCTTCGCCGCGAGGCGCGGCGGCAGGCGCTGGAGACATGGTGGGGCCGCATCACCATCGGCAACTGGCAGGTGATGAACCTGATCGGATTGCTTGTGGCGGCGATCCTGATCTACTCGGTCGGTCGGATTCTCGGCTCGTTCATCGGCCGGCGCATTTATGTGCGGATCGAGGGATTCTTACAGCGACTGCCGGTGTTCAAGCACGTGTACCCGCATGTGAAGCAGGTGACCGACTTTCTGGTCGGCTCCGAGGGCAAGGAGAAGCTGCGGTTCTCGAAGGTTGTCGCGGTCGAATATCCGCGCAAGGGAATGTGGTCGGTCGGACTCGTCACCGGCGACACGATGCGGACGATTCAGGAGCGGGCGGGGCGGCCGTGTGTCACGATCTTCGTGCCCTCCTCGCCGACGCCGTTTACGGGCTACGTCATCACGGTGCCGATCGAAGACATGATCGAGCTTCCCGTACCGATCGATCAGGCGTTAAAATTCACCGTCAGCGGCGGCGTGATCGTCCCGCCGACGGAGGTGATCGAGGTGGGGGGGGGCGAGGGAACGGATGGGTCGCCCCGGGCGCTGCCGCAGGAGGCCGGCGACGCGGGCGGGTAAAATGCAAGCCATATTGGAGACGCAATCGCGATGGAAACCAAAGTGACGGGTCGGCATCTTGAAATCACCCCGGCAATCAACGAATATGCACATAAGAAATGCGAACGATTCCGCCGGCATTTCGACCGGATCCAGGAAATCTCGGTCGTGATCGACAAGCACGATCGGGCGTATGATGTGGAAATCATCGTCGAGGTCGAGCATCACGACCCGTTCATCGCCCGAGGCAAGGACGAAGACCTCTACGCCTGCATCGATACGACGACTGACAAGGTCGAACGTCAACTCACCGACCACAAGGAAAAGCTCCGCAATCGTAAGCACAATGTCTGACCCGCCTCACGGCCACTTTTCGCATCAAGGATCGCTCCCATGAAACTGAGTGATTTCGTCTCCCCAAAAGCCCTCGTCCCCCAGCTTCAGGCCGTCAAGCGCGATGACGTCATCGCCGAGCTCGTCGACGCCCTGATCGCCAGCGGCGCCCTGACCGCCGCTCTGCGCGATGATGTCATCAAGCTCATCATCGAACGCGAGAAGCACGGGTCGACCGGCTTCGGCAAGGGCGTCGCCGTCCCGCACGTCAAGCACGAGAAGATCAAGAAGATGGCCGCCACCATCGGCATCTCCGCCTCCGGCGTCGACTTCAACGCGCTCGACAAGGCGCCCGTCTACTCCGTGGTCCTTCTGATGAGCCCCGCCGATCAACCCGATCAGCACCTTCAGGCGATGGAGAACATCTTCCGCAATCTCCAGAAGGACACCTTCCGCCGATTCCTCCGCCAGGCCTCGACCGTCGATGAGATCATGGACCTGATTCACGAAGCCGACGGACACCAGCTTCAGGGTTAACGGGCCGATGATCCCGACGAGTCTCCCATGCCGACAGACGATACCGTCCGCATCACCGTGACCATTCTCAACCGGTTGGGCCTGCACGCCCGCCCGGCGATGGCGCTGGTCGATGCCGCCAACCGGTATCAATGCAAAGTCACCATTCAAAAGCACGGCTCCGACGAAGTCCACGACGGCAAATCCATCATGAGCGTCATGATGCTCGCCGCCGGTGAAGGCACGCGTCTTGAAATCCAGGCCAGCGGTCCCGACGCAAAAAAAGCCGCCGACGCGCTCAAGCAGCTCGTCACCAGTAAATTCGGCGAAGAATGACGCCTGACGCACGGCGGTTTCGCCCCAGGTTTCATCGTTTGGCGACGCCGCTCGCAGCGTGCTCTTCACTGATCCGCAAACGACATGGCCCGTCTTCCCTTCAACCCCGACAATCTTCCTGACCGCGACGCCGGTCCGCCCGCTCAGCGCGAGCAGCGGCGCTACGGTTCGCTCGCCGGGCCGGCGCCGCTTTCGGTGACCCAGCTTACCGACCTCATCAAGCGCGTCCTTGCCGATCGCACTCCTTCGCCCGTCCGCGTCGTCGGCGAAGTGAGCAATTTCTCCGATCGCAACCACTGGTACCTCTCGCTCAAGGACGAGCAGAACGTCATCGCATGCGTGATGTGGGCCTCGGCCGCTCGCAAGACCGACTTCCGCCCGGAGCATGGTCAGCAGGTCCTCGCCACCGGGCGGCTCGACTATTACGGGCCGCAGGGCCGCCTGCAGCTTTACATCGACAAGCTCGAGCCGATCGGCCTCGGCGCGCTGGAGCAGCGCTTTCGCCAGCTATGCGACGAGCTGCGCGGATTGGGCTATTTCGCCGATGAAAACAAGCAGCCGATGCCCCCGTTCCCAGAGCACATCGCCGTCGTCACCAGCGCCAAGGGCGCCGCCTTGCAGGATGTCATCAACACGGCTCGCCAGCGATGGGCGGGCATTCGGCTCTCGCACGTCGATGTGTTGGTGCAGGGTGCGGATGCGGCGCCGGACATCGCCCGCGCGATCCGTGCCCTCGGCCAGCAGCACGAAGCACTGAAGCTCGACGCCATCATCCTTACCCGCGGCGGCGGCTCGCTCGAAGACCTCTGGGCCTTCAACGAGCGCCTCGTCGCCGACGCCGTGCGCGACTGCCCGATTCCGATCGCCGCCGCCATCGGGCATGAAACCGATACGACCATCGCCGAACTCGTCGCCGACCTGCGTTGCTCGACCCCGACGCAGGCCGCCGCCCGGCTCGTGCCCGATGCCGCCGGGGAATGTCAGCACCTCGATCAGCTTGCGCATCGCCTGAGTCTCTCGTTGCGTCGTCGCGCCGAGCACGCCCGCACGCGCCTCGAAGCCGCGGCGCGTCACGCATTTTTCCGGCGCCCCGTCGAATCGCTCGATCAGCACCGCGAGCGCCTCGCCGCCGACGTCCGCCATCTGACCGCCGCCCTGCGCGATCGGCTCGCCAATCTCCGCGCCGCCCTCAGCGACATGCAGCACGCGCTTGCCCGCATCGAACCCATGTCGCGCCTTCGTGTCGCGCGCCAGCAGCTCGTCGCCCACGAGCGTCACCTCCGCGCCACGATGACCCAGCGTGCAACGACCCAGCGTCATCGCCTCGACGCGCTCGCTCGCCAGCTCAACGCCATCGACCCCCATCACGTCCTCGCCCGTGGCTACAGCTACACCACCACCCCCGCCGGCGACCTGCTCCGCTCACCCAACCAGGTCCATCCCGGCGACGCCATCGTCAGCCACCTCGCCGATGGCAAAATCCATTCGCGGGTGACAGCTTCAGACGCGCCCCGTCTCAAATCGTCAGCTTCCGACAAAAAGCCCCCGCGCCGGCAAACGGGCGGGGATGATCAAGCTTCGCTTTTCGGTGATTGAGTCGGTCGATCTTACTCGCCGCGCTGTTCCTTGGTCAGCTCGAGGATGTGCAGGCGGCCGCCTTCGTCGTTGACGACTTCGATGCTGATTTCCTGACCGGGTTTGAGCGAGCGGATGAAGCGGGTGTGGTTTTCGACGGGGTGCCACTTGTCCCCATCGCCTTTGGTCCACTGGGCATTGATGAGCACGCTCTTGCCGACCAGCACGGCGGGCTCGCGCGCGGAGTTCTTCGGATTGGTGCGCCCGATTTCGGTGACCTTCATGCGGAAGCCCTTGCCTTCCTGCACGACTTCGCCGACCGTGCCGCGCAGCACGCCGGAGAATCCCTTGGCTCCGTCGGGCAGCATCGGCCCCTCGGCGGCAAGAGCGAGCGGAGCGAAACAGACGAACGCGATGAGGGTGACACGTTGCAGCATGGCGGGCCTCCGTAGAAGGGTGAGGCCCGATTGTAACGCGCGAGCGGGACGGCGCGTCAACTGCCGCGATACGTCGAATACCCGTACGGGCTCAGCAGCAGGGGCACATGATAATGGGCATCGGGTTTGTCGAGAATGAAGTGGATCGACACACGGGGGAAGAAGCTGGCGTGGCCGGAGGTCTTGGCGTAGTCGCCTGTGTCGAAGTCAAGCGTGTATTCGCCGGGTTCGATCGGGCCGGGAGGGAGGAGATCGGTGATGCGGCCGTCGGCGTTGGTGACGCCGGCGGCGAGCAACTTGTCGCCGTGCCGCAGCGTGACTTTAACGCCGGCGGCGGGAACGCCGCGGGCGGTGTCGAGGACGTGCGTCGTGATCGGGCAGCGTGCAGTCATGCGAACATCTTATCAAGGCGCAGGTGCGTGATCTTGCGCTGCTCGCCGGCGGCGATTTTCACCTCGGCCGCGCGATCGTGCGGCAGTCGCTCGCGCAGCAGGGCGAGCATCTGAGCGGCCGACTTGCCGGTGGCGCAGATGATGAAGATGAATCCGAATCGCTTTTCATATTCGCCATTACCCGCCGCGAGCTGTTCGATCACGGCGTCGCCCGCCGACGAAACGCCCGACTGCTCGCCGTGCGACCACTCGCGATTGCCGACGAATTTCATGCGCAGCGAGTTCACATCGCCGATTTTCGGATGCGCCGCGAAGGCCCTGAGCCAGTCGGATTCGGTCAGCGCATCAAAGCATCGGTCGGCGGCGACATGCGCGGCGGCAAGATCATGAAACGGGCGCGACCTGGCCATCGCCGCACACCACGTCTCCGTGCCGCAGCAGCGTTTCATTACCGCCGCGGCCTCGTCCCGCGACATCGCATCGAACTGCGCGATCGTCAACACGTCACTCACGCCACACCACCTTGCCGTGCAGCTCCTCCGCAAATCGCCCGTGCCGGTAAACGCACAAACCGCCCAGATACGTCCGCTCAATCACGCCCGTCAGTGCACACCCGGCATACGGCGTGATCGGATGGCGGTGATGCAGCTTCGCCGGATCGACCGTCCATTTCGCGTCCCAATCCATGATGCACAAATCCGCCCGTTTGCCCGGATCGATCGAACCGCGCGACCCGCTCACGCCAAGCAATTTCGCCGGCGCGGCGCTCATCCATCGCGCCAAATCCATCGGCGTCACACCGCCAAGCGAACGCACAATCGACGGGCCCAATTGAAGCGACGCGATCCCGCCCCACGCCTTGTCAAACCGCCCGCCAGTTTCCTTCATCGCCGGCGGACACGGCGAATGATCCGACGCGACCAGATCGATGCGCCCATCATGCAGCGCCGCCAGCAGACGGAACCCATCGCCGCGGATCGGCGGGGCGCACTTGTACTGCGTCGCGCCATCCGGGATCGCCGCGGGATCGAAATATAGGTAATGCGGACACGTTTCGACCGTAATGGGCAGCCCTTCCCGGCGAGCGTCGGCGAACATCGAAAGCGAATCGGTGTCCGCCAGATGCACGATGTGCACACGCGCCCCGGTTGCGCGGCAAAGGTCGATCATCATCGCGATGGCATCATGCTCAAACGAGCGCGGCCGCGTCGCCAGATAGTCGGCGTAACGATGCGGATCGTCCATCGGCGGTAACTCATGCACGATTTCGGCGTGGGTGAGCAGCGGCACGTGTCGCGCCGCCAGCAGGGGCATCGCCGCTTCGAGGTCGCTACGCGTCGCGTTCGGAAATTCATCGAGGCCCGAGTGACAGAGAAAGGCCTTGACGCCGACGACGCCGGCGTCGAGGAGGGCGGGCAGTTCGCCGACGTTGCCGGGAACAAGGCCGGCATGGAACGCGACGTCGATGGCGAGTTTGCCATTCGATGCGGAAATTTTCGCGGCGAGATTTCCGGGGGTCGTCGTGACGGGGCTCGAATTGAGCGGCATGTCGGCGACGAGCGTGATGCCCGCTGCGGCGGCGGCGCGCGTGGCGGTGACAAATCCTTCCCATTCGGTGCGGCCGGGCTCATTGATATGCACATGCGGATCGATCAGGCCCGGCAGAATCACGCGATCGCCCAGCGACTCCGCCGCCGAATCGACGCCCGGCGCGACCGAATCGATGAGCCCATCCCTGATGTGAATCGTCGCCGGCCGCTCGCCGCCCGGGAGGACGACGCGGGTCGAAGCGATGGAAAAGGCGTGACGCTGCGGCATGATCGGATTATAGTTGACGCGGCCCACTTCAAGGAGTGCCCCCGATGCCCGGCAAACTCGTTCACAACCAGTACGGCAAACAGCGCGTCCGCGTCAGCAAGATCAAGCGCAAGAGTGACCGCCATGAATTCGTCGAAGCCGCGATCGACGCCCTGCTCGAAGGCGACTTCGCCGCCAGTTACGCCGCCGGCGACAACACGAAGGTCATCGCCACCGACTCGATCCGTAACACGATCTACGTCAAGGCCAAGGACGATCCGTGGACGACGATCGAATCGCTGGGCGTCACGCTGGCCAAGCACTTCATCGACACGTATCCGCATGTGACGCGCTCGACGATCACGCTGCGCGAGCATCTTTGGCATCGCATCGGCAAGGCACCCGCCGCCTTCGTCGGGTCCGATGGCGAGACGCCGACGGCGATCGTCACGCTCCAGCGCGGCGGGAAAGTCAGTGTGACCGCCGGCCTCGACAACCTCATGATCGCCAAAACCACCGACAGCGCCTTCAAGAATTTCGTCACCGACGAGTACCGCACGCTGCCCGACACCGACGACCGCGTCTTCGCCACCGTGCTGACGGCGACCTGGCGTTATACTGACACCGACATGGACTTCGCCGCCGCCCGCGCGGCGATCCGCTCGGCGATGCTTGACACGTTCGCCAATCACATGAGTCTCTCCGTGCAGCAGTCGCTGAACCTGATGGGGCAGGCGGCGCTTCAGGCGTGCGCGACGATCGACCAGATCACGCTGACGATGCCCAACAAGCATCACCTCAAGTTTAACCTCGCCTCGTTCGGCCGCGAGAACAACAATGAGGTGTTCCACGTCACCGACGAACCGGCCGGCTGGATCACGGGGACGCTGAGCCGGTGACGATATGATGTTTCGACAGAGACCATTCACTCAAAAGGACGAACTCATGAAGCGATGTATTGGATTGTTGGTGCTCCTGCTGGCCGCCTGTGCCCCGAGGGTCGGAGCTGTGGACAAGCCCGCGCCTATCAAGGCGCTGCTCATCACCGGCGGGTGCTGTCACGATTACGCCTATCAGGCCAAGCAGCTCATCGACGCCACGAAGGCGATGGCGAACATCGAGTGGACCGTCTTGCAGGACCCGCGCACCGGGACGCGCGGCGAGATCGAACTGTACAACAACCCGGACTGGGCGAAGGGTTACGACGTCGTGGTGCATAATGAATGTTTCGCCGACACCGACGACCCGGCGTACATCCGCAAGATCACGGAGATTCACAAGGCGGGCGTGCCAGCGGTGGTGATTCACTGCGCGATGCATACGTACCGCGCGGCGAACGTCGATGACTGGCGTGAATTTCTGGGCGTGACCAGTCGGCGGCACGAGCATCAGGCCAACTATCCGGTCAAGGCGGCGAGCGATTCGCCGATCATGAAGGGTTTTCCGGGGGTTTGGACGACGCCGATGGATGAGTTGTATGTGATCGAGAAGGTCTGGCCGGGCACGACGCCGCTGGCGACGAGCGCCGATGACAAGACGGGGACGACATACCCGGTGTTCTGGACGCATCAGTTCGGCAAGGCCCGCGTGTTCGGCACGACGTTCGGGCATTCCAATGAAACATGGGCGGACCCGGTGTATTTGCGGACGGTGTCGCGCGGGCTGATTTGGGCGGCGGGAAAGCTCGGCGACGACGGCAACGTGCTGCCGGGCTACGAGCCGGCGGGCAAATAGCGCTCATTCATTGTTGAAAGCTGCGCCTCAGTCGGCCAGATCAATCGTCACCGGGGCGTGGTCAGAAACTTCCAGCGCCGCGGCGCGATCGACCTGCGCGGATTGGAATCGTTTGGCGGCGGGGGCGTTGCCCAGCAGGTAGTCGATACGCCATCCGCGATCCAACGCCCGGGCGTTGCCGCGGTTGGACCACCAGGTGTAGGGTCCGTCGATATCGCCGTGGTGCTCGCGCACGAAGTCGCGCCAGCCGGTGTCGAACAGTTCGCCGATCCACGTGCGTTCGTGCGGCAGGAAGCCGGACTGATTGGCGTTGGACTTGGCGTAGAAAATGTCCTTTTCGGTGTGCGCGATGTTGAAGTCGCCGCCGAGGATGACAGGTTGTCGCGCCTTGCGGAGTCGATCGGCCCAGGGGCGGAAGACGCCCATCCATTTCTCCTTCTCAGCTTGTCGATGTTCGCCGCTGGAGCCGGAGGGCAGATAGACGCTCACGACCTGTACGCCGCCCACGCGCACGCGCAGGACGCGCCCTTCCGGGTCGGCGGCTTCGAGGCCCGTGTCGATGAACTCGAACGGTTCGCGCGACCAGACCGCCGTGCCCGCGTAGCCGGGCCGCGCGGCGGGATGCCAGTGTACATGCCATCCCTTCGGTGCGGCCCACTCGGCGGGGAGTTTGTCGGGCGTGACGCGGATTTCCTGAAGCAAAAGCACATCGGGCGCGAGGCGTTCCAGATGCCTGTCAAAGCCCTTGCGCAGGGCTGCCCGCATGCCGTTGACGTTCCATGTCGTGATGCGCATCAGGAAAGTGTAACTTTTTTCCGCCCCCTGCGCACATCGACTCCGCAGCGGCCTATCATGCCTCACTTACCTTCTCGAGTCCCGCCAGACTCTGCTTCCGAAAATTGACGATTGGATGTTTTTATGCGTATTTCTCGTCTGATGGCGACGATGGGTTGTCTTTTTGTGCTGGCGGCCGCGTGGAGCGCCGCGGCCGCGCCGCCGCAGGTGATCTGGAACTCGCCCAGTGCCGACTCGCGCGGATCGATGCCCATTGGTAACGGCGACATCGGGGCGAACGTCTGGGTCGATCCGGGCGGCGACCTGCTGTTCTATCTGTCCAAGACCGACGCGTGGGACGAAAGCTGCCGGCTCATCAAGCTCGGACGCATCCGCGTGCATGTCGAACCGGCAATCGACATGAAGAACGTCAAGTTCACGCAGACGCTCGATCCGGTCGAGGGCGTGATTCACAACGAGATTGTGACGACGGACGGACACAAACTGATCACGCGATTCTGGATCGACGCCAATGCGCCGATCGTACATGTCGATATCGACAGCGATCCGGTGATCGGGCTGCGTGCGACGGCGGAAGTGATGCGGCCGGCGCGGCGGGAGCTGGTCGGCGGCGCGGCCGGGTCAGCGTACGGGCTGCACGGGGCGGGCGGACCGAAGGTGTTTGAGGAGGCGGACACGGTCGTGAAGGAACGCGGCGATTTCGTCAGCGTGTATCACCGTAACGAGCGCTCCATCTGGGCGGACAACATGCAGCTTCAGGCGCTGGGCGATGAAGCGGCGAAGATGATCGACCCGCTGATGCACCGCACGTTCGGTTACGCCATGCGCGGCGACGGACTAGCGCGGGCGGACGACACGGCGCTGGCGAGCACTTCGCCGCGCAGTCACTGGTCGCTTCAGATCGCGGCGCTGACGGATCAGACCGACTCCGATGACGCTTACATCGCCAAGCTGCGCGGCTCGCTCAAAACGGCGTCGCAGCAGGACGAAGCGGCGGCATGGGCGGCGCATACGAAATGGTGGCGCGCGTTCTGGAATCGAAGCTGGATCGAACCGGCGGGCGATGCGGACGCGGAGCGCGTCAGTCAGGCATACGCACTGCAGCGATGGGTCAATGCCTGCGGCGGGCGTGGGGCGATGCCCATCAAGTTCAACGGGTCGATCTTCACGATGGACACGAACGGGTACGGCGCGGACTTTCGCTTGTGGGGCGGGCCGTACTGGTGGCAGAACACGCGGCTGATGTACTGGCCGATGCTCGCGGCGGGGGATGACGATCTGATGCAGCCGCTGTTTAAGATGTATCACGATGCGCTGCCGCTGCGCGAGGCGGCGACGCGGAAGTATTACGATCACGACGGGGCGTTCTACCCGGAGACGATGTACTTCTGGGGCACGTACACCGACGCCAACTATGGTCGCAATCGTACACGCAAACCCGATGGGCTGACGGACAACGGATATATTCGCCGCTACTGGCAGGGCGGGATCGAGCAGGTCATGATGATGCTCGACTACTACGACTACACAGGCGACGCGGCGTTCCGTGACCAGACCCTGTTGCCGATGGCGATCGCGATCACGACGTTTTTTGACCAGCACTGGCCGCGCAATGAGCAGAGTCGGATCGTGTTCGAGCCGGCGCAGGCGCTGGAGACGTATTGGACGGCGAAGAACCCGATGCCGGAGGTGGCGGGTCTGCACGCGGTGTTGCCGCGGCTGATGGCGCTGCCGGTCGGGGACGATCAGCGGGCGACGTGGGCGGCGATGCTCAAGGCGCTTCCGCCGGTGCCGACGATCCAGCGCGGGGGCAAGCCGGCGCTGGCACCTGGCGCGTCGTGGTCGAATGGGCACAACATAGAAAATCCCGAGCTTTACGCGGTGTTTCCGTATCGGCTCTACACGCGGATGCAGGGCGGGGACAAGTTGGAGACGGCGCTGAACACTTGGCCCGCGCGGCGGTTCAAGGCGACGGGCTGCTGGCGTCAGGATGCGATTCAGGCAGCGCTGCTCGGGCTCAGCGATGAGGCGGCGCGACTGGCGCTGTCGAATGCAAAGGCAACGGCGCGCGGGCATCGGTTCATGGCGTTCTGGGGCAACTCATTTGACTGGACGCCTGACGAAGACCACGGCGGCGTGACGATGGAGGCGCTGCAACTGATGGCGATACAGACGGATGGGAAGCGGATATTTGTGTTGCCGGCTTGGCCGCGGAAGTGGGATGTGGACTTCAAGCTGCATGCGCCGATGCAGACGACGGTGCAAGTGCGTTACGAAGGGGGAAAGATTGTCGAGTTGAAGGTGGAGCCGGCGGAGCGGGTGAAGGATGTGGTTTTGCCGGAGGAGTTGAGCGCGCCGGGAGAGTGAGAGAGTGCTAAACCGCAAGCGGCTCAAGAATCGAGGAGGCGCAGGCGAAGCATATTGAGGGCGGCTTTGGCGGTGCGGTCGCGGACCATGTCGCGATCGCCGGGAAAGATGACGCGGTGGATGAGTGTCGGCTGCCTGCGATCGGCGAGGGCGAGGTAGACGAGACCGACGGGTTTGTCGGGCGTTCCGCCAGTCGGGCCGGCGATGCCGGTGACGGCCAGAGCGTAGTCCACATCGAACTTCGCGCGGACATTTTCGGCGAGGGCCTTCGCGACGGGTTCGCTCACGGCGCCGTGTTGTTCGAGCATGTCGAGTGGGACATCGAGGTCACGATGTTTGGCGGCGTTGGAGTAGACGATGTTGCCGCCGAGGTAGTAGGCGCTGGAGCCGGGAGGGTCGGTGAGGTATTTGCCGATGAGCCCGGCGGTGCAGGATTCGGCGGTGGCGAGCGTTTTGTTCCGCGAGCGGAGCAGGTCGCCGACGATCTGCGGGAGAGATTCATGGTCGCGACCGACGACAAGCGGGCCCAGCGCCTGGCGAAGATCCGCGATCGCCGCTTCGAGTTCGTCGGCGGCCTGAGCGCGTGTGGGAAATTGCGAGCGGACGCGGACGCCGATGAACCCGTTGGCGACGGTCGTGCCGACGAGCGGGTTGCGATCGCGGGCCATGCGGTCGCCGAGGATTTGAGCGATGTCGGATTCGCCGCGGCCGAGGCAGTGCAGGGTGGCGGTGAGAATGACGGAGTCGCCGGCGTCGGGCCAGGCGTCGAGAGCGGGGGCGATATGACGATCGAACAGATGGATCATCTCTCCGGGCACGCCGGGCATGACGAAAACGCGCGTCGCGCCGATGTGGGCTTCGATGCCCGGTGCGGTCCCCGCTTCGTTGCGCAGCGCCCGGGCGCCCCGTGGCAAAAGCGCCTGCACCTTGTTGCGTTCGGCCATCGGACGCCCGCGCCCGCGGAAAAATGTTTCGATGTGCGAAAGCGACTCGGCGTCAAGGACAAGCGGGACGTTCATCGCGGCGGCGAGGGCCTGTCGCGTCAGATCGTCGTCGGTCGGGCCGAGGCCGCCGGTGATGAGCACCAGTCTGGCTTCGCTAGCCGCATCGAGAATCGCATCGGTGATGGCGGCCTGATCGTCGGCGACGGTCAGATGCCAGCGCGTCATGATGCCCCATTCAACGAGCCGGGCCGAGAGCCAAGCGGCATTGGTGTCGACGGTCTGCCCGAGGACGAGCTCGTCGCCGATGGAGAGAATGACGGCTTGCATCAGCGCACCTTTTTCCCGCGCCAGAACGCGACGCGCTTCTGAAGCGCGGCGAGAAATTCCGTTTCCGCCGCTTCATCGCCGAAGGGCAGCACGCGCACGCGCGCGGTGAGCTTTCCGGTGTCGTTCTTCGTGCAGACGACCGTGGCGTCACGTCCATCGGGCAGAACGCAGCTTACGGTCAACATGGTGTCGCTGGTGCGCGGCCGGGCCCAGCCCCAGTGAATATCCTCAAAGACCCACGGCAGAATCTGCACAAACCGATCGATCGATTCATCGACCTCGCTCGTGGGCGCGGCGGCGGGCAGAGCGTCGGTCTGCGGCGTGGGTCGGGGGCAACCGGCGAGGACCGTGGCGAATAACAACATGATTCCGAATCGTCTCACGCAGACTATAATGACGCGGCTTAAAAGAATCGCAAGAGAGGCGTCAGCGGTCAGCCGGATTGAAAGCGGAAACCTGACACCTGAACGCTGTGAGCTTCTTTTCGAGGAACGCTTTTGGAACTGACCATCAATCTGCCGCAGGATGCGGACCGGGTGGCCCTGCTGGGGGCGGCGGAACGCAATCTGAAAATCATCCGCGAGGGGCTGGGCGTCGCCATCAGCGCGCGCGATGGCGCGGTGCGTGTCAGCGGGGATGACAACTCCGTTTCGCAGGCGGTGGAAGTCATTAATGAACTGACCGAAGCGGCGCGGCGGCGGCAGCCGATGAGCCGGGTTGATCTGTTGGAGCGGATTCATCGGGCGGCCGCGCGGCGCGAGGGGGAGGGTCAGCCGTGGATCGATGATCATTTGACGATGGACGTCTACGCCCGGGGTCAGCGCGTCGAAGCCAAGACGGCCGGTCAGCGGCGCTACATCGAAGCGATTCGCGGGCACGATCTGGTGTTCTGCTCGGGTCCGGCGGGGACGGGCAAGACGTACCTTGCGGTGGCGGCGGCGGTGTCGATGCTCAAACGCGGCACGGTGCGGAAACTCGTGCTGGCGCGGCCGGCGGTCGAAGCGGGCGAGAAGCTGGGCTTTCTGCCCGGCGACATGCAGGCGAAGGTCAATCCGTACCTGCGCCCGCTGCTCGATGCGCTGCACGACATGATGAGTTTCGAGCAGGTGCAGCGCTTCATGCACAGCGATCTGATCGAGATCGTGCCGCTGGCGTTCATGCGCGGGCGGACGCTCAACGACGCCGCGATCATCCTTGATGAAGCTCAGAACACGACCAAGAGCCAGATGCTCATGTTCCTGACGCGCCTGGGACACGGATCGAAAATGATCGTGACCGGCGACACGAGCCAGACGGACCTCGACGAAGGAGAAACCAGCGGACTCGTCGATGCGGCGCGGCGGCTGATGCGCGTGCCGGGCGTGTGCTTCACCACGCTGGATCGGCAAGATATTGTGCGTCATAGTCTTGTGGAACGCATCGTCCTGGCCTACGGGCCCGAGTCCCAGGCCCAATAACCGCAAGAGAATCTTAACGGGCGCATTCGGGTAGCCGATCTATAATGAATCGTTGACGGGCCCGACGGGGCCCGATTTAATTGGTGGCGATTCATGGCCCTGTTCAAGTCCGACACATCCCGCCGGCGTGAGGTGCGTAAGAACATTCCGCGCCAAAGGCCCGCCCTGCGCGAGATGATCGGGCGCGGGCAGGTCGTCTGGGGGCTGGGCATCAGCGTCCTGTTCATCGCCGCCGCCGCCGTCATCGTGATCCAGAGCCGCGCCGAACCAGCCTATGTGCCCGGCGACCTGATCGACCGGCCGGTCGTCGCGCGGGTCAGCTTCAACTCCCTCGATCTGGCCGCCACCGCTCAGAAGCGCGACGACGCCCGCCGCACCACCCCCGATGTCTACATGCAGAACAAGGGCTTCCTCGACGAGACGCGCAAGGCCTTCGCCGCGCTGCCCGATCTGGTCGCCACCGCTGCGAGCGTCCGCGATGTCGAGCCCAAGCTGGTCGAGCGCTACGGTCTGAGCGACGAGATCGTCACCGAACTCAAGACGTTCCACATCGAAGGCGGATCGAGCCCGGCCTGGATGGCGATGGTCAGCAATCTCATCGAGCAGCTCAAGCGCACCGCCGTGCTGAGCAACGAAGACTACCAGATCGAAAAGGTCAACCTTCCGCCGACGATCCGCATTCAGGTGTCCGATGAGCAGTCGCCCTTGGTTTGGGAAGGCGACATGGTCAACGTGACGGACCCGAAGGATGTGACCAAGGCGGCGGAGCGGCTCGCGTCTTCGTTCCCCGCGTCGCTGCGCACGATCGTCAAGACCTACATGCTCAAAACCGCTCAGCCGACCTACACCTTCCACCCGCAGCTCACCGAAAAAGCCAAGGACGATGAGGCGGCGAAGGTACAGGACGTCAAGGTCGACTACACCGCCGGCCAGGTCCTCATCCGCGCCGGCACGACGCTTGACGACAGCGGCTACCGACTCCTTCAACAGCATCTGGCCGCCATTCCGTCACGTCAGCAGTTGCTCAAGCACCTGGGCTTGTTCGTGCTGGTGACGCTTGTGTCGATCGCACTGATCGGATACGTGATTTCGTTCAAGCCGCGCATCGTCGAGAAACCCATGCGCGGCGCCGCCCTGGCTGTATTGCTCATCGGCGTTCTCGCGTTGACCTGGGTCAGCCGCGGATTGCCGTCGCAGGTCATGACCACCGCGCCGATCGTGCCCATTCTGCTCATGGCCATCATCGTCACGATCGCCTACGACCAGCGCTTCGCCATGGGCATCACCGCGCTGCACGGCCTGCTCATCGGGCTGGCTCTGAATCTGTCCGGCGGCAACTACCTCGTCATGATGATCGGGGCGCTCGTCGCCATCGTGCAGCTTCGTCAGGTCCGCAACCGCAGCACCCTCGGGCGCGTCGGGTTCATCACCGGACTCGTCGTCGCCGCCGGCATCTGGGCCGTCGGACTCAGCGAGCGCAACATGGTCGTCGACGGACTCATCAACGACATCAGCCGCGAGTCCTTCGTCGGGTTCGTCGGCACGATGCTCGTCTCGTTCGTCGTCCTCGGCACGCTGCCGTTCATCGAGCGGGCGTTCAAGGTGACCACCGCGATGACGCTGCTGGAACTGGGCGACATGAATCACCCGCTCCTGCGCCGACTCGCACAGGCCGCCCCCGGCACGTTCAACCATTCGCTTCAGGTCGCCACGCTCGCCGAAGCTGCCGCCGAATCCGTCGGCGCCAACGGCCTGCTCTGCCGCGTCGGCGCGTACTATCATGACATCGGAAAGATCCACAAGCCGCAGTATTTTGTGGAGAATCAGGCCGGCGGGCCCTCGCGGCATGACAAGCTGTCGCCCGCCATGTCGCTGCTCATCATCGTGGGCCACGTCAAGGACGGCATCGAAATGGCCCGCGAATACGGCCTGCCCTCCGTGCTGCACCACTTCATCGAATCGCACCACGGCACGACCCTCGTCGAATACTTCTTCCACGCCGCCCGCAAACAGAAAAGCGAAGGCGAGCAGCCCGACGAAGTCGAGTTCCGCTACCCCGGCCCCAAGCCCCGTACGCGCGAGGCCGCCATCCTTATGATCTGCGACTGCGTCGAAAGCGCCTGCCGCGCCATGTCCGAACCGACGGCCGTGCGCATCGAGCAGCTTGTGTCCAAGCTCGTGAGCAAGCGTCTGCTCGACGGGCAGTTCGATCAGTGCGACATCACGCTCGCCGAGCTTCGCCTCATCGAGCAGTCCGTGACCAAGAGTTTGTGCGCCATCTATCACGGACGCATCAGTTACCCCGCCGAGCGCGAACCAGCGCCCAAGGCCGACAAGGAACGCGCCGTCGCCGGCTGATTTGCCCATGGACTCCGACATACATCCCGAATCGCCCGCTCATTTGCCCAACCCTGGGGAACACATCGGTGAAATCGACATCGCGCTCGACGTCGACGACGTCCATCCGCCCGACACGGCGTTCCTCGAAGCGATGATCCGCTGCGCGGCGACGATCCTCGGCGTCCGCGAAATCGACCTCGGCGTCGTCATCGTCGACGACGACGCCATGGCGCAGATGCACGTCGACTATCTCGACGTCGAAGGCACGACCGATGTGATCACCTTCGACTTGAGCGACGAGACGGACGATCATGCGGATGCGTGCGTCGAGGGCGAACTGTATCTGTGCCTCGACGAAGCCCGCCGGCGCGCCGCGGCGATGGACCATCCCGTCGATCACGAATTGCTCCTCTATGCGATTCACGGACTGCTGCACCTGCTTGGTTACGATGACCACGACCCCGCCGATCATGCGAAGATGCACGCCCGCGAGGACGAAGTGCTTACCGCGCTGGGCATTGGCGCCGTGTTCGCCCGCCGGGAAGGGGGCGATGCGTCATGACCCTCGCGCATTGGATTGCCTTCGTCTCGGTCGTGATGAGCTGCTTCTATACCGCGAATAATTACGCGCTGCTGGACTTCTCGCGCTCGCGCCTGGCGGCGCTCCTCAAGGCCAGGGGCCGCGAGGCGTGGGTCGATCATCTGGACGAGTTTCACGATGGGATGATCCTCATCACCGCGCTGATGCGCACGATGGCCAATGTGGCGATTCTGCTGGCGATGATCGCGTGGATCACCCCGCCGCAGGAACAGCACACGTGGACGGACCTGGGCGCGGCGGTGGTGGTGGCGGCGGTGCTGATGATGGTGTTCGGCGTGGCGGTGCCGCTGTCGTGGAGCCGGCACGCCGCTGAGCCGCTGCTGGCGTTTTCCCTGCCGATTCTGCATGTGACCTACGTCCTGCTGCGACCGCTCATGGCCGTGTTGCACGCGTTCGACCCGCTGGTTCGCCGCCTGCTGGGCGTGCCCGCCAATCTCGATGACGACGCCACCGAAGCCGAGCAGGAAATCCTCGACGCGGTGAGCGAAGGCGAGAAGTCCGGCCTCGTCGACGAAGAGCAGAAGGAAATGATCGAAGCCGTCGTGGAGTTCCCGACGACGACCGTCGAGCAGATCATGACCCCGCGCATCGCCATCGAAGGCGTCAGCGCCGACGCCACCCTCGCCGACATCAAGGCCTTCGTCTCTGAAGCCGGCCACTCCCGCGTGCCGGTGTACGAAGGCGACCTCGATCACATCGTCGGCATCCTGTATGTCAAGGACCTGATCCCGCTCTTGGGCGCCGCCACCGCCGAGTCGTTCAACCTCCGCAAAATGCTGCGCGAAGCCGTGTTCGTCCCCGAGTCCAAACCGCTGCGCGATCTGCTGGGCCAGTTCAAGGCGTCGAAAGTGCATCTGGCGATGGTGCTCGACGAATACGGCGGAACCGCCGGGCTCGTCACCATCGAAGACGTCATCGAGGAAATCGTCGGCGAAATCCACGATGAGCACGAACCCGTCGACGAGGAAATGCCCGCCATCGAACGCGTCGACCCGACCGTCTTCGAAGTTGACGGCCGCGTCCGCATCGACGATGTCAACGATGAACTGCAAGTGAGCATCCCCGAAGACGAAGACTACGACACCATCGGCGGTTTCGTCTTCGCCACCCTCGGCCGCATCCCCGACATGGGCGAGTCCTTCGACTACGACAACCTGCGCATCACCATCAGTGAGGCCGAGAAAACGCGCGTCGCGAAGGTGAAGATCGAAGTCCTCGACCGCACCGAACAGCCGTCGGAAGCGACGGAGTGATTTCGAAAAGTCAGTGACCTGCAAGGCGAATCTGTGGCACAGCCGCCCTCGGCTGTGCTACCGCGTCGATGCGGACGAAGTTCCGAAGATGGAGCGCTTTCGATCTTGTGCCATTCCCTGTAAAATCCGCCGCTCGATGAGCATTCGACTTTACAACACGTATTCGCACGGGATCGAGGAGTTTAAGCCGCTGACGCCGCGGGTGGTGAGGATGTACCACTGTGGGCCGACGGTGTATGACTACGCGCACATCGGCAACTTCCGCGCGTTCGTGCTGGCCGATCTGCTTCGGCGGTTTTTCGAGTTCAGCGGGTACGAAGTCCATCAGGTGATGAACATCACCGACGTGGGCCACATGACCGAGGACACGCTCGCCGACGGCGGCGGGCTCGACAAGATGGAGTTGGCGGCCCAGCGCCTCAAGGCGGCGAAAAAGCAGGGCGTCGCGCAGGTCGAGAACCCCGATGACCCATACCAGGTGGCCAAGTTCTTCACCGATGCGTTTCTCGAAGACGCGCGGGCGCTGCGGCTCAAGATCGCCGACGAAGAGCAGAACCACATGCCGCGCGCGACGGCGCATGTCACGCAGATGATCGCGCTCATCGAGAAGCTCATCGCCGCCGGTCACGCCTACGTCGGGGCCGATGGCGCGGTGTATTACGATGTGACGAGCTTCCCCGGCTACGGACAGCTATCGGGCAACACGGTCGAGAAGCTCAACGTCGGCGCCGGCGGGCGCATCAGTGCGAGCGATCAGGCGACGAAGCGGAATCCGAACGATTTTCTGCTGTGGAAACCCGACGCGAAGCACATCATGAAATGGCCCAGCCCGTGGGGCGAGGGGTATCCGGGGTGGCACATCGAATGTTCGGCGATGGCGATGAGCGTGCATGGCGTGCCGACGCTCGACATCCACACCGGCGGCGAGGACAACATTTTTCCGCATCACGAATGCGAGATCGCCCAGTCCACCGGCGCGACGGGCGAGCCGTTCGCGCGGTACTGGATGCACACGCGCTTCCTGCTCGTCGAAGGCGAGAAGATGTCCAAGAGCAAGGGCAACTTCTTCACCGCCCGCGACCTGTTCGCCAAAGGCGTCGATCCGGCGGCACTGCGGCTGGAACTGATGCGAACGCATTACCGGTCGAACATGAACTTCACCATGAAGGGGCTCGAAGATTCGCAGCGCATGATTGAGCGGTGGCGCAGCGCAGCGGGGAACAAGGATGCTAAGCCGCAAGCGGCAGGGGAGAGCGAAGTCGAGCGCGAGTTCATGGCGGCGCTGTCGGATGACTTGAACATTTCGGGGGCGCTGGGGGCGCTGAACAAGTGGCTCAACACGGGGCCGAGTGATGTGTCGCCGTTGGTGCGGTTGGATGCGATTCTGGGCGTGCTTGAGAGTGCTAAGTCGCAAGCGGCATCAGATGGCGCGGAGATCGACGCCAAGTGCAAGGCGATTGACGCGGCGCGGGCGGCAAAGGACTACGCGACGTCCGACCGGCTGCGCGACGAGCTGGCGGCGATGGGCATCGAAGTGCAGATCAGCAAGGACGGCACGAAGTGGCGGCGGAAGATGCAGCTTGATTGACCGGGAAAATGCGGGTTTTTGCTTGCGTCGTCGTCGGGACATGGTGACAATATCGCCATGAGAAAAGGTCAATTCATCGGCGTACTCGCGTTGCTGGTCGCTATCTTCGGCGGCGAAGCGCGGGCTTTGAACATCGTGTTCGACTACTCGTTCGACACGAACGGGTTCTTTGATGAGGCGGCACATCCGGGGCGGCGGGCGACGTTGGAGGCGGCGGCGCAGTGGTATGTGCCGTTTCTGGATGACCTTCAGCGGATCGAGCCGTCGTCGAGCGCATCGCCGAGCGATGTTGATCCGTCGGTGGGGCCGTTCGATGTCTGGGAGGCGCGGTTCGCGAATCCGGCGACGGGGGCGACGCAGGGCGTGGCGGGACTGGTGGTGCCGGAGAAGACGGTGATCGTGTATGCGGGCGGTCGGAATCTGCCGGACTCGGTGCTGGGGCGCGGCGGGTTCGGGACGGCCTTTCGCTTTCTGGTCGAGCCATGGAACACGCTGGTCACGACGCGCGGGCAGGGCGACACGCAGGGGGCCGACGCGGTGGACTTCGGGCCATGGGGCGGATCGATCGCGTTTGACAGTTTCGATGAAGAGACCAATGCGGAGCGCGTGTGGCACACCGGCCTGAGCGATCCGCTGGTCGACGAATACGACCTGCTCTCGGTGGCGATTCACGAACTGGGGCATCTGTTCGGATTCGGGTCGGCGGACTCATTCAAGGCGCTGGCCACCACCGATCACAAATTCACCGGCGATGCCGCCACGGCAGCCAACGGCGGGACCCAGCCGTCGCTGTTCACCGACAACGGACACTGGGCGGAAGGCACGATGAGCGAGGTCAACGGGATCACGCAGGAGACGGCGATGGACCCGTCGCTGAACATCGTCAACGGCGTGAGCGATCGAAAGTATCTGACCGACCTGGACTATGCGGCTTTCCGCGATCTGGGATGGCACATCTCGCTGCCCGGCGACGCCAACACCGATGGCGCGGTCGACATCTCCGATCTGGTCCTGCTGGCCCAGTCGTTCGGGCTCAGCGGCAACGTCGGCTGGCTCAACGGGGATTTCAACCATGACGGCGCGGTCGATATTTCCGATCTGGTGCTGCTGGCCAAGAGCTTCGGGCTCTCTGGCGAAGTTCAGTTCAGCACGCCCGCTGATCTATTGGCGCTATTGACCACATTGCCGACGCCGGAGCCGGGCATGGGCATGATCGGTCTGATGGTGTTCAATGCGGCGCTGATGCGGCGGCGTCGAATCACTTGCCGAGGAAGTTCTCGATCTGCTGACGCTTGAGCTTTTCCTGCACCTGCTGAATCGAATCATTGAGCCCGTCGGCCTTGACGCCCGGCGGGAGCTTGGCCTTGATCTCATTAAGCTTGTCGAGCGCGAGCTGGTACTTGCCCGCCGCGTCGAGAGCGACGGCGTCGTTCATCATGGCGTTGAGCTCGGCGATCTGCTGCGGTGTGGCGTCGACGCTGGTGTTGCCGTCGGACGCGATGCCGAAAAAGGTGATCGGCTTGTCGGGCTTCGCAATTGGTGCGGGCTTGGGCGTCGACACGGGCGCTGGCGTCGGCGTAGGATCGGGCGCGACCGGCGTGGTGTCGGTGATCTCGACGGGCTTGGGTTTGGGTTTGTGCTTGGGTTTGTCGTCGGGCGGCGTTGTCGTCGAGGCGGTGGTGCTGCCGGCGGGGGTCTTGGTGGTCGCAGCGGGGGTGGTGGTGCTGCTGGACGAGCCGGGTGTGGTGGAGGGGGCAGGGGTGGGGCGGGGGGCGTTGGTGTCGGGCTCGTTCTGGTGCAGGAGAACCCAGCCGGCGAAGACGATGATGAGCACGACATTCATGCCGACCAGCGCCCAGATCATGCTGTTGCCCGATCGTTCGGCCTGTTCGTAACCGCCGGCGTCATTGATCGCATCGGGCGTCGAGCGGCCGGTCATCCAGTCCATCGCATCGGCGCTCGAAGCGGACGCGCCGGCGGCCGGTGCGGCGGCGGCGGGCTGGGAGGAGCCGAAGTCGCGCGAGAGGAGCGGGGGCAGCGACGAACCGGACGAAGCGGACGCCGGGGCGACGGCGGTCGAGGTCGTGGCGATGACCCGGGCGCGTGCGGGGGCGGCGTGGGTGGACACATCGGGACCGCCGCTGGGGGCCATGAACATGCTCGGCCGTTCGACCGGCTTGGCGGGGGCGGGCGTCGCAGCCGCGGCGAGTGCGGCTTGTTCCGCGGCGCGGGCCTTTTCGACTTCGATGAACACGCCCGGGTCCTCGGGGTCGATGCCGAGTTTCTGCCGATCATTGGGCATCGGAAAATGCGAGTGACAATTGGGGCATGACTTGACGTTTTGCCCGTCGAAGCGTTCGCCGCAGTTATGACAGAATCCAAGGAGATTGGCGATGCCGGGGACGTTGCGTGCGACGGACCAGAATTGTTTAGTCGTTGGGCCGCGGAGGATGGTGTTGGGCGTGACCTTGCCGCGCTGGATCTGCTTGACGAGGACTTCGTAGGTGCAGCCGGGTCGGAAGGGGTTGTCCGAGTCGCGGATGAACCAGGGACCCATGTGCTGCTGCGTCACCTTGCGGGACAGCGGATCAAAGAATCCGCCGCAGCCGGTGCATCGTTCGGCCGGGCCGGGGTTCACGTGACCGCAATACGGACAGAGAATGATTTTACGTTCGTTGGACAAGCGTTCGCTCTCCATGCCCCGGAATGGGTCGGCGGCGTTGCGTCAGTTTACATTGACATCGGCCGTGTGCAATTCTAGGTTGATGCCATGCGAACCCTTTCCCTGATGCTATTGGTGTTTCTGACGGCCTGTGCCGCCCCGTCCGCGACCCGCTCGGCCGGGTCATCACCCCATAATCATACAGCCGCAAAGCCCGCCGCCGGCAACGACGCCCCGACCGCCGACAGCGGGGCGATCATCGCTCTCGTCGATGGCAAGCCCGTCCGCTGGTCCGCCCTGTTGCCCATGCTCGTCGAGTCGGCCGGCGGGTCGGCGCTGGGCGAATGGGTGCTGGATCGGCAGATCGAACGGGCGCTGGCCGAGCAGCATGTGACCCTCACGCAGGCCGACCTGGACCGCGAAAAGCAGTACCTCGCCGAGCAGCTTTCGCCCGACGCCAACGAGGCGATCCGCCTGCTCAATCAACTGCGCGACGACCGCGGGCTGGGCCCGGTGCGCTTCAACCTGCTGCTTAAGCGCAACGCCGGGCTGCGACGGCTGGTGCAGCCGGACGTGTCGGTCAACGAAGCCATGATCGGGCAGGCCTACGAGCAGCAGTACGGCGTCAAGACGGTGGCGCGGCTGATTCTCGTGCCATCGCTGACCGAAGCCGGGGCTTTGCTCAATCGCCTCCACGCCGGCGAATCGTTCATCGATCTGGCCATCGACGTCAGCAAGGACGCCAGCCGGGCGCAGGGCGGGCTCCTCCCGCCGATCTCCGCTCAGGACGCCACGTTCCCCAAGGGCATTCGCGATGTCGCCGTCCGCCTTGAGCCGGGTCAGGTGTCCGAGCCGATCGCTGTCGAAGGCGGATTTGCCATCCTGAAGTGCGAGCGTAAGATCAGTGCTCAAGCCGTGCCGCTGGCGCAGGTGCATGACGATCTGGCCCGGCAGCTTCGGCTCAGCGTGGAACGCTCGCTGATGCAGAGAAAAGCCCGCGTGCTGCTGGAGCAGGCGCAGGTCACCGTACTCGACGCCGAAATGGACCGGGCGTGGAAACAGCAGAAAAAAGAGATGGTCGGTCAAGAGAAATGACCAATGACCAAGCCCCAGGGAAATGACCAATGACCAAATCCCAATGACCCATGGAGGAACGGCCTGCGGCCTCCCCCCATTGCGGTATTTAAGGATTCGGACATTCCCTTGGTCATTGTTCATTTCCCTATAATTGCCTGTTTGCTGACAAACGCGCGATTCGTCCGATTGGAAACACTATGGATATCCAACTCAGCCACCGCATGGATCGTCTGCCCGCCTACCTGCTGGGCAAGATCAAGAAGATGACGTACGAACGTCGCCGGCTTGGTCATGACGTGATCGATCTGAACATGGGCAACCCCAGCGATCCGACGCCCCCGGCGATCGTCGAGAAGCTGCGCGAGGCCGTCACCGACCCCCGCAATCAGCGCTACAGCGCTTCCGCCGGCATCTACAACCTCCGCCGCGAAGTCGCCCGCAAGTACAAGCGGCTCTACGACGTGGACCTCGATCCGAACGGCGAAGTCATCGCCACCATCGGCTCCAAAGAGGGCTTCTCGCACCTGTGCCTGGCGCTGCTGGGCCCCGGCGACACGGCGATCGTCACCAAGCCGGCCTTCGCCATTCATACCTACGCCGTCGTCCTCGCCGGCGCGAACGTCATCGGCGTCGAACTCGGCAATGACGCCGCCTTCCTCGAACGCGTCGAGAACGTCATCACCCACATGGAGCCCAAGCCCAAGGTGATGATCCTCAACTTCCCGAATAACCCGACGACGATGTGCGTCGATCTGGCGTTCTGGGATGAAGTCGTGGCGATGGGCAAGCGGCACAACATCATGGTCATCTCCGACTTCGCCTACGGCGAGACCTGCTTCGACGGATACAAAGCCCCGTCGTTCATGCAGGCCAAGGGCGCCAAGGACGTCGGCGTCGAGTTCACCACGATGAGTAAGTCCTACAACATGGCCGGCTGGCGCATCGGGTATTGCGTGGGCAATGCCAAAATGATCGACGCGCTGGCCACGATCAAGGGCTACTACGACTACGGCATCTTCCAGGCGATCCAGATCGCTTCGATCATCGCCATGCGCGAGCATGACGAAACGGTCATTGAGCAGGCGAAGATTTACGAGGGCCGGCGCGATGCGCTGGTGCGCTGTGTGCGCAAACTCGGCTGGGACGTCGAGCCGCCCAAGGCGACGATGTTCGTCTGGGCCAAAGTGCCGACCGAACATCTGGGCCCCTACGGCGGCAGCACGGTCGATTTCTGCCTCGACATGATCGAGAAGGCCGACGTGGCCATGTGCCCCGGCGGCGCGTTCGGCAACGAAGGCGAGGGCTATGTCCGTATCGCCATGGTCGAAAACGAACACCGCATCCGCCAGGCCTTCCGCAACCTCGAACGCGTCCTCAACAAACCCGCAACCTCCGCGGCTTCGTGAACTGTTTTTCGATCAGTTCGTATCCGCATCCGGCGTCGTATCGGGCGCGGGGGCGGTCGTCGGGCCGCCCGGCGCGCCGGGCTGGTCAAAGTCGATGAATGCGCCATTCGTGAACCGGGCTTTGACGTAGATCGTCACATCATGATCCCTGTGCACATTCACGCGACCGCCGATGGCGGCGCCGGCTTCGTTGTACGTGAACGTCACCAGATAAATGTCCTTGTTGAGTTCGATCGGCTCGCTCTTGAGCGCCTCGATGTACGGCGGCATGCCGATCTGAAGCGCCGGGGCCTTGGCGCGCCGGCTCTCTAGCGAACCGACGCGCACGAACTGCTCGGCATTGATCTCCGTCGGCAGCTTGATGACGATGTCGCCTTCGCTCTCCGTGCCGAGGTTCGCCAGCAGCTTCGTCAGCTCCGGCTTGGCCGCGCCGCGGGTCCATCGCTCGGTCCAGACATAAGCCGTGTACTGCGTCGAGGGCACACGGTAGTGGAACTTCCACATCCACAGCCGCTCGATGTCCACCAGGTCCTGCCCGTCGACGGGCACGCGTTCGACCATCGGCGACTTGTCCGGTTCGGGCGGCTTGGCCGGGGCCGGCGGGGGCAACTCCGCGATGCGCTTGGCCACCGCCTGATCAACCACCGCCTTGATCTGGCTCACATCGAGTTGAAGCGGCGCGGTTTCGTCGGTCGCCGTCGTCGTCGCCGCCGGATGCGAGCTGATCCCGTTGATCACCGCGAACACCACCACCGCCAACGTCAACGCCATGATAATCGCAAGCACTTGTGCCTTGGACATGGGCCCCACCTTTCGTACATCACTCTACAGCCGAATCTTGCGTCAGACAATCGGAAGCTCACAGCGGTCAGGCGTCAGGTTTCAGCAGATGCTGACTGTTGACACCTGACCGCTGATACCTCTCTCACGCCACCCCGACCTGCGAGACGGCGGCGAGCACCGCTTCATGAAGATGCCCGTTGCTGACGATGACGCCACGGTTGGTCGCCAGTTCGCGCCCGTGGGTGAAGTCCAGCGGGGCGCCGGCGACGTCCGTCACTTTTCCGCCCGCCTCGGTGACGACCAGCGCGCCGGCGGCATGGTCCCAGATCTTCTCGCGGTAGTCCGCCCGCGTCGGCAGACGCAGATACACATCCGCCACCCCCTGCGCCACCGCGGCGTACTTGGCTTGACTGTCCATCCGCACCGGGCCTTCGGTGATCGAAAGAAGCTCTGCGATCCGAGCGGCGTCGTCGTGCGAACTGTGCCCCGACTCGACCGATTCGCAGAAGCGCGCCCGAGCCGCGTGCATCGTCGGCGTGACATGGATCGGCGTCCGCGCGGCATCGGGCGCCAGCGACTGCGCCCAGGCGCCCTGACCGCGAATCGCTGTGAGAATCTGTCCGCCCTTGAGGTTCGGGCACGCCAGCGCCGCCACCGTGATCTTCCCATCGACGATCAGCGCCAGCGCCACCGCGTACTGCTCACGCCGCAGAAAACCCTTCGTCCCGTCGATCGGATCCAGCGTCCAGAAGCGGCTCGCGTAGTCGTTGGCCCCGCCGTAGTCGATCCACGCGCAGGCGTCGTCGGCCGTCGCGCCGGGGCGGGCGGCCCCGACGTGCTGCGTCACCTTCCTGAGCAACTCCGCATTGCCCGGCTGGCGGAGTTCATCGGCGTTTTCCTCGGCGATGATGGGGTCGTTCGGGAAGGCGGCATGGATTGCTCGGCAGACCAGCGCCTGCGAGCCGAAGTCGGCGACGGTGACGGGGCTCTTGTCCTTTTTGCTCAGCACGTCGGGCGTGATCTGTGCAGCGACCGCCTCGCAGAGCCGCGCCGCTTCGCTTACCGCCGCCGTCGCGGCCGCCAGTTCCGGTTGGTAGTTGTGACTCATGGCGCTGAGAATACTGGACGGGGGCGATTTTGAACAGCGGCGGGGCGGCTAGCCGATAACATCAGGAACGTGTCCACACCCTGGCATGTCATTCTGCACGACGGCGGGCCCGCGAGTCTCGTCGCCCTCGCCTCGCACGCGGAGCATCCGCGGCTGCTGGCGGTGTACATTCACGACGGCCGGGCCAACGATGCGCGGGCGCACGCCTGTTTCACCCAGCAGTGCGAACACTACAACATCGCGCGGAAGCTGGAGCTGACGCTGGGGCATTTGTCGGCTTCGAACGATCCGAACTCGATCGAGCCGGGCGTCGGGCCGCGCGTCCCGCTGGCGGACATGCAGGAGTTGCTCGCCGCCTGCGGGCTGGCGCTTCAGCTTCACGCCGAACGCCTCCTCTGGCCCATTCAGGCGCAGGTGGACTTTGACTGGATCGCGCGCGTGACGGAGACGGTGCAGCTCGTGCAGCAGATGGTGCGGATCGAGCGCGATGCGGACCTCGTGATCGAGACGCCGCTGCTTGAAATGACGGACAAGCAGCTTGTGGAGATCGGTCATCAGATGGATGTGCCGTGGCAGATGGCGCGAAGCTGCGAGGGCAAGGCCGCCACGCCGTGCGGGCACTGCGCCGGGTGCAACAAGCGTCACGCCGCCTTCACCGAAGCGGCGATCGAAGACCCGCTCCAGCTCGCCTCGGCGTAAAGCCGGCGGCGTGCATCATGTGAAAAATCGGGTATGCTCAATGCAGGAGGTCGCCGCCATGGTGGACGTCAGGGAAATCGCGTCGCGCATCGATCACACCATCCTCAAAGCCGAGGCCACCCTCGCGCAGGTCGACAAGGTCGTCGCCGAGGCAAGGCAGCATCAGTTCGCCAGCGTGTGCATCAATCCGATCTACGTGCCGCATGTGCACCATGCCCTCAAGGGCAGCGGCGTCAAGACATGCACGGTCATCGGCTTCCCCCTCGGCGCCAACACGGCGGGAATCAAGGCCGCCGAGGCCGCCGCGGCGATCGAGCACGGGGCCGACGAAATCGACATCGTGGCGTACCTGCCGAATCTGCTCAACAACGACGCCGCCGCGGCGCGGGCCGAGCTGGAGGAAATCGTCTACGCCGCCCGCCAGGCGCGGCAGGATGTGATCATCAAGGTCATCGTCGAGTCGTCGCTCCTGATGGACGGCATCAGCGACAATCTCGCCGAACAGCGCATCGAGACGGCCTGCAAGGCGGTGCGCGAAGCGGGCTGCGATTTCATCAAGACGTCCACCGGTTTTCACGCCACCGGCGGCGCCACCGTCGCGGCGGTCACGTTCATGAAACGGCACGCCGGCGGCCTCAAGGTCAAGGCCTCCGGCGGCATCCGCAACCGCGACGACGCCGTCCGCATGATCGAACTCGGCGCCGACCGCCTCGGGTGCAGCGCCGGCGTCGCGATCGTCACCGGCGCAACGTCCAGCGCCAAGTACTGAATCACATCGCGATCACATCGTCGTCAAGGCGATAGACGATCCAATACAGAATGATGCCCATCTGCACGAGATTGGGCAGCGTCAAACCCAGCGCGGGCAAGATGCCGACGATGTACACCTGGTAGTTGAACGCCGCGGCGATGGTGAACGCCAGCCCCAGCGCGAAGATCGCCGTCAAGTCGAATCGCCCCCGATACCCGCGCCGCAACCGGGCGTACTCGGCGAAGAACTGATAGACGAGGGCGAGATAGATGACGATGCTCATGAAGCTGAATTCATCGAGGATTTCGACCGCGCCCAGCGCGTCGTAGAGTCCGTGCGCGACGACGACGCCGAAGAAAACGATCAGGAAGTCCTCCGCACGTTTCGTCGGCTCGAGGATCAGATGGCACAGCGCCAGACCGGTCAGGGCGGTGGCGGTGATGTGGAAGAAGTTGGCGGTGACGAAGCGGAGTCCCGCCGCCGCGCCCAGCGAGCCGAAGTAATAATTGACGTTCTCCTCCATGGCGAACCCGAGTCCGACGCAGCCGGCGACGATGAGCCATTCGATCGGCTTGTTGCGCCGCACCAGCCACGGCGCCAGCGGCGCAAAGCACAAGAGCTTGCAAAGCTCCTCGCGCAGCCCGACGCTCGCCAGGAAATACATGAGCCCCTGCTTCAGTTCCGTGCTCGCGGTCAGGCCCAAGACCTGCTCCTGCCACGCATCGAGGAACAGCGTGGGTATCACGCTCAAAACGCCCAGCCCCAGACCCATGCAGCACAGGGCGAAACGCACGCTCAAAAAGCTCCGCACTTCCCCGGCCGTCAGCAGGTACGCGAACCAGAACAGCCCCGAAAACACCGCCAAACCCACCGTCAGCGGCTCGTAGCTTTCGACCATGGTGCCGACGATGTACCGCACCACGTTCAGCCATTCCTGCCGATGCGAAGCGACCTCAAGGCGGATCAGCGAATCGACGCAGTCCGCATACGCCGGATCGTCGGCCAGGCGCGACACGTCGTCGATCCGATCCGTGCGGAGGTACAGGGCCATCGCCCGCCTCCGTGCCGCCGTCGCGTCCTTGAATCGACCCTCCGCCTCGTACTGTTCCGCCGCCGTACCGAGTTTCATGCGATGCGTGTAGAACACCGCCGCCGCGAAATGCGCATCCCGCACCGCCGGGTCCGCATGCATCAAACCCGACAATTCCGCCTGCGGCTCCACGCCCGGCGTGCTCACGCTCCCGTACAACGCCTCCGCGATCGCCTTCTGCTCGTCACTGAACCGCGAACCCGCCAAATCCGCATGCACCGCCGCCGCATCCATCGGCGGCAACATCGACGGATCGCCCAGTAGGTCCAGCACATCCTCGAACGCCAACTTCGCATTCGCCAGATACACCGACAGCGGCTTGAGCCCCAGCGGACCCTCCCCCTCCGGCCCCTCCCCGGTCGGCCCCTCCGGCAACGCGGGATTAAACTGCGTCCAGTTCAAATCCTCCATCATGTCCCCGGCCTTCGGCGGGTGGACACGCTGTATCACGATCGCCGCCAGCGCCCCGGCCGCAAGCACCGCCACGATCAACTGAGCCAGCACGCGCCGATTGCGCGAGCGGTATCCGATGTAATCGAACCAGTGACGCATGAGCGCCATCCTACTCGCCATCCCCCGCCCCGAACAACGCCGCGCACCGGCGCGGCCACATCCCCGAATTTCGACGCGCCGATGCCCCCCCTCGTCCGTGTCATAACATCGTACCTTTTCAGATGTTTCGCCCTATCCGAAGCGCGCGCGGGCGCGCTCATGCGCGCGCCCGCGGCAAGCATGACGCGCTCGTGCGCCCTGTTTGCAGGACTTACATCAACGCATGCGCACACCCGCGTCCGATTTGCCATCCCCGTGCGCGTTTTGCGACACCCCCATGCGATTCCCGCCGAAAAACCCGCCGCGCCATCCCGCTTTCGCGTCA